>CAIUSK010000362.1 GCA_903901805.1 uncultured Flavobacteriales bacterium | reverse complement strand
GGGGTGATTTGGGAGAGCCTGAAGTTCATCCTGAAAATATGTTCCATGGTTCATTAAAAGCAAATGAGGTACATAATATTTATGGTCATGAATGGGCAAAGTTGATTGCTGAAGGGTATGAACGCGATTTCCCACAACAACGTCCGTTTATTTTAATGCGATCAGGATTTTCAGGAACCCAAAAATTTGGAATTATTCCATGGTCAGGAGACGTGAATCGTACATGGGGTGGGTTAAAACCACAAATGGAAATCTCCATGCAGATGGGTATGCAAGGAATTGGTTATATGCATTCGGATTTGGGTGGTTTCGCCGGTGCTTTGGATGATACTGAGTTGTATCTTAGGTGGTTACAGTATGGAGTTTTTCAACCCGTTTTCAGACCACACGCTCAACAAGACGTTTCATCTGAGCCCGTTTTCAAAGATGATGTAACAAAAAACATCGCTAAGCAAGCCATTGAATTAAGATACCAATTATTTCCATACAATTATAACCTGGCATATGAAAACGCACATTTTGGACTTCCATTAATGCGTCCCCTGTTTTTTGAAGACTCAAGTGCTCATTGGTCCGAGAATGACGCGCAACAATATATGTGGGGAAGTGCATTTCTAGTTCATCCAGTAACGAATAAAAATGAATCTACTACTCAAGTTCGATTACCCAAAAACCAAATCTGGTATGACTTTCATTCAGGTAAAAAAGTTGATGTGAAAAACGACTTAACTATCAATGGAAAAGAACCTTTTTCGGTGGTAGATTATTCAAATTCTATGGACCATATTCCCGTATTCGTTAAAGGGGGTTCTTTTGTGCCGATGTGTGCCGTAAACCAATCATTAGATGATTACCAACCAGAACAAGTTGTGATGCATTATTATGTTTCGTCAAATCAAAAGGGTAGTAGAGGCTTTTTGTATAATGATAATGGATTGAATCCGTCGAAAAAAAACAAAATTGAAATTCCCGAATATCAATGGATGGATTTTTACTTTATTCAAAAAAAGAAAAAAAGTACATTGACCATCTCGAGTTTTAAAACTGAAATGAAAGATTTGGAATTTGTTATCCATGGTTTAGATAAGAAACCACGAAAAATAACAATGAATGGTAAAGAAATTGAATTTGAATACAATGTAAAACAAGAGTTGAGATTTAAACTTGTTGGTTTAAAAAACGCCAATTATTTGACTGAATTTGATCAAAAAGATTTCATCAGAATTTTACATTAAATCGATTTTTCTTTGTGTCATTTTGACATTAAGAAAATAAAAGATATATTTGGGAATTAAATTTACATTTTTAGTATTTATTTTAATAGTTTATTAAATGAAAAACAGCTACTTACTGATAATTTTATTGACGGTTCCATTTCTTTCATTTTCGCAACTTGGAAAGGTTTTTGGAAAAATCGTTGATATAGAAAACAAGCCACTTGAGGGCGTGTCGATTGTTTTGGAAGGAAAAGGTAAAGGGGCAACCTCGAACGAATTGGGTATTTATACAATAAACAATATTGCTCCCGGATCCTATAAAATATTGGTTAGATTAATCGATTATTCAACCGATACGATCCAAATTAATTTAGTTGCGGGTCAATCACTAGAGCAAGATGTAAAATTACTTCGAGCTACCGATTTTGAAGAGGTTGTGGTAATTGGATATGGTACAACACGAACAAAAGATTTAACTGGTTCAGCAACAATAATTTCAGAAAAGAATTTTACACAAGGTTCGATGTCTTCTCCTGAGCAGTTAATCATGGGGAAAGTATCTGGTCTAAAAATAAACACCAATGATGGGGCTCCTGGTTCTGGAAGTACATTGAGATTGAGAGGTGGTACTTCGATTAATGCGAGTAATGATCCATTAATCGTTGTAGATGGTGTTCCTTTGGACAATGGAGGAATTGCCGGTTCAGCCAATCCACTTTCCTTGATTAATCCGAATGATATTGCTTCTTTTGTGGTGTTAAAAGATGCATCTGCTACTGCTATTTATGGATCTAGAGCAGCTAATGGTGTAATCCTAATAACCACAAAAAAAGGAGATGGAGGAAAAGACACTCCGCTTCGGGTAATTTTAGATTCAAAACATTCAATATCTAC
This sequence comes from uncultured Flavobacteriales bacterium, assembly GCA_903901805.1. GTDB lineage: Bacteria > Bacteroidota > Bacteroidia > Flavobacteriales_D > Crocinitomicaceae > UBA952. The sequence goes on along the minus strand of CAIUSK010000362.1, from coordinate 1,855 downwards.
TATTGCAAAGTATGCTGATGTTTTATCTGGTGATCAAATGCGCGAACTAGTAGGGGCAAACGGAACACCGGCACAAGCTGCTTTGTTGGGTGGTGCTAATACAGATTGGCAAAAACAAGTGTTTAGAAGAGCATATGTCACAGACAATAATATCTCATTAACCGGAGGTGTTAAGGGTTTGCCTTATAGATTATCGTTTGGAAATAGGTTAGAAAATGGATTGTTAAAAAGAGATCAATTTAAAAGAACTTCGGTTTCATTAAATATTTCTCCATCCTTTTTTAAAAATCACCTTACGATTGAAGCTAATCAAAAATTTGTTCAAACAAATTCATTTTTTGCAAGTCGTGGAGCATTAGGTGCAGCATATTTTGATCCAACTCAACCAGTGTATTCTGACACTTCCTTATACGGAGGTTATTTTGAGTGGATTGATAATAGTGATAATCCCAATACCTTATCGGCTCGCAATCCACTTGGTTTAATTATGCAACGTGATGATAGAAGTGAAGTTCAACGCTATATTGCCAATGCAAAAGTTACGTACAAACTGCATTTCTTCCCAATGGTGAAAGCTGTTGTTAACGTCGGTACAGATCAAGCTGAAGGAACAGGCGAGGTGAAAGTTCCAGCAACTTCTGCTTCCGATTTCTTCTCTAAAGGTGTTTACAGTCGATATCGCTCAACAAAAGGAAATAAATTAATTGAAGCGTACGCAAATTTCAATAATGGTGAAAAAAAATCAATTCATTTAATTGACTTAACAGCTGGTTATTCATACCAAGATTGGTATTCGTCTAGTCCAAACTTACCCACTTACAATGAAGCACAAGATTCGATAACTAATCCTGCTGTTGCAAATCCATTCTATACCAAGAATGCCTTATTGTCTTTTTATGCGAGAGGAATATATACGTTTAATGATAAATATGTCTTAAATGCTTCTCTTCGTCGTGATGGATCCTCTCGATTTAGTCCAGAGGCACGTTGGGGATTGTTTCCTTCTATTTCAGCCGCTTGGATTGTTACTGGTGAAAAATGGATGGAGAAAGTAACTTGGTTGAATATGTTAAAAGTTCGAGGTGGATTTGGTATAACAGGTCAACAAGATGGAATAGGGGATTACGCATATATTTCTAATTATTTCGAAGGAGCAACAACGGCTCAATATGCATTTGGAGGGCAATATTACACGGCACTTAGACCGGGTGGGTTTGATGCTAATTTGAAATGGGAGCAAACGAAATCGTATAATGTAGGTATTGATTTTGGTATTAAAAAAGATCGAATTTCAGGAGCTTTTGATTTTTACCGTAAAGAAACGTCTGATTTATTGGCAACTGTGAATGTTCCGGCTGGAACCAATTTCACCAATGAGATATTAACCAATGTTGGAAGCATGCTCAATCAGGGTATTGAAATGAGTATCAACGCTGGTTTAATCGCTAAAAAGAATATGCGTTTGGATTTAACCGCAAATGCTTCTCATAACATCAATAGAGTAGTTAAATTATCACTTATTGAAGATCCAGCATCGGTTGGGTTATTAGTTGGTGGTATTTCTGGTGGAATTGGAAACACAGTTCAAGTACATAGAGTTGGAAATCCAACCTATTCTTTCCTTGTATATGAACAACGCTATGATGCCAATGGACAAATGATTGAATCCGGTTCATTCAAGGATCCAAATAATCCAGATTTTAACGGTGATGGATTAGAAAATGCATTGGATAAATGGAGTGATCTGGATGCTTTTGTAGATAAAAATAACGATGGAATTATTAATGTAAAAGATAGATATATATATGACAAAGTGGCTCCGAATTGGTTTGCTGGTTTGGCTTTAAATTTTGTC
>CAIUSK010000361.1 GCA_903901805.1 uncultured Flavobacteriales bacterium | reverse complement strand
ATGTTTTGCCCAAATAGATTAAATACAATCAATTGACTATTTTCATTCAATTGCTGATAATAACTATTTTTACTAGTCATCCAACCCATAGGGTCTTCTTCATTGGCTAAAATAGGTTTGAAAACAGAAATTGTGTCATTAAAATAAAAGGAAAAAGACTCCATTTTTATTTTATTGGTTTCGTTTATCATCCGCTTCATCCGACCATCCTTGTACCGTTTTTCTAAGTTTGTTCTTCGTTCAAACACAATTTTTCCATGTGTAATTACTTGTTGACCAAAAATATTGGTAAACCAAGTAAAGAAAAAAAGAAAAAACGTTAGTTTAATGCCAACCTTTGAATTCATCCTCTTTGGTTTTATTGTTGTTAAATTTATAAGTTAATCTAAGCAGAAAATACCGCGAAATAATTCTGGTGTAATTATCTGTAATTACATTGCCGTTTACTTGTCGCTGCAAATTAAGATTCTGATTCAATAAGTCATTTCCTGAAATACCAATAATGAAATTTTCAGTTTTTGTAAATGATTTGCTAATTTCAGTATTGATCACAAATATATTTCGATTAAAACCTTGAGCACGTCTAGAATTGATAGTATAATCAGCATCTGCTTTAAACTTAATATGAAACGGCAACTGCCAACTAATATCGAAGGAATAAGTTTGTGATGTAAATGGTGTATTTGACACAGAAGAAAGTGAACTCACAGGATTAGTGTAACTGAAATTATTACCAACTTTAATTTCTAAAGAGTCCAAATTAATTTCAAAATCAACCCCCCCAGAAATACTTGTATTTTGGGTGATGTTCTCTTGATTATTTATGAAATTAGTGTATTTATTATACGTCGCATTCATGTTTGGTGCAATTTCCAATTTTCTCTTAAATAAAGGATATCCAGCGCCTGCAAAAACGGTAACGAACATATTTCCATTAACATTTTCTGTTTTTGATACCGTTCTACCAAAAGCATCATAAATAGTTGAATTTGCAAAAGCGTTATTCGTTAGACTAGCAGTTGCACCGCTCCAAATATATTTTCCAGACATTGCCGACCATGTATTGAAATTCAATCGAACCATGTGTACATAGTTTGGTGTTAGATCGGGATTCCCTTCTTGTATTCTATTTGGATTTGAGTTGTCCTGAACGGGTTGAAGTTCATTAATTGATGGTTGAGCAGAATTGGTCGTATATACCAAGCTTAATCTCTTACTAATGCTCGGTTTGTACTGATAACTAAATTGTGGTAAGAAATTATTGAAGTTTTGAGGAATAGTAATATTAGAAACCAAATTTCTGTTTTGAATGTCAATATTTCTAAATCCAATACCACCTGTAATCGTATGTTTTCGATTTTCAAAAATCCCAACTGCTGTTCCTCGGTGTTGTTGACGAATATTATCAAAGGTGTTGGATAATGTGTCAATTTCAATTCCGCCAAGCAACGCATCGTATGTTTTTCGATTTTGCTTCATGAATCCATTTTCATATAAATATTCAAATTGGAGTTTAACTTTTTTAGATAATGGTTCAGTATAGGTAACAATTCCGAACTGGTTAGTAGAAGAGTTATCGTTGATTTTGGTTTGATTGATTAAAGCCGTGTCTGGCGTTTGATAAAAGATAGTTGAATTAGTCAATGTTCCATCCGTCTCGTTGTTAGATGCTACCAAGAGATATTTTAGTTCTAATTCACGTTTGGGTTTTTTAAATTTTCTTCGAAGAATTGCCTCTGAGTTGGATGATATACCCTTTGAATCATTGTTGTTATTGATGAATGTTTCCATCGATTTTAAACTAGTTTCACCTAAAAAACTAGATGCAGTTTGGTTTTCAGTAGTTGCAATATCATATGTAATACCTGGTTTAATTTCTAGGTAAGTGAGCGAATCCAAGTTCATGGAAACATTAAAGTTAATTCTGTGCGATTTATTGATAGAATTGTTTTGTAAGGAGTCATCTGTATAATAGCTGGAGTCAGCAAGAAAATATTGGGACAAACTACTTGAATACGCTGCTAATTTACTCTCATAATAGGAGTAATTAAATCCAATTTTCCCGGTTTTTCCAAATTTATCAGAAAAGTAAATCCCTGTTTTTAACGTTCTAGGAACCCCACTCGTATTAACTTGTCCGTTTTGATTCCACATCGACATTCCGCTATTGTTTCGTTCGTTTTCCAACCCAAATTTATTCATGTCTCCAAATTTGAAATTGGATTTAGGCGTGTTGGAGGTTAAAAGAAAAACCGATAGTTTTTGCTTTCCACTAAATTTATTGAATAAAAGCTCACCTTCATAAAATGCAGTTTCTTCAAATGCCCCGAAGTCACTAGCACCTGAAACTTTACCGAAATATCCTTTTTTAGCTGAATCTTTTAGTTTGAGATCTAATACTTGAATCTTTTCATCTTCGCCAGCTTTTGCGTTTTCATTATCTTTCTCATAAATCTGAACGGATTCAACTCCTTTAGCCCCCAAATTTTTTGTAGCAATTGTGGGGTCAGACCCAAAAAACTCATCACCATCAACAAGGACTTTACTTATGTCTTTACCTTGCGAAGAAATTTTCCCGTTGTCATCGACTTTTATACCCGGTAGTTTTTTCAAGAGATCTTCAACCACGGCATTTTCGTTCACTTTAAACGAATCAGCGGCATAGACTAGTGTGTCTCCTCTATAAAAAATGGCGCTTTTATTAGAAAAAATCACGATCTCTTCCAAATCCTTGGATTTGGCCGAAAGTTTAATTGTAGGAATATTGATTTCATTATTGGAATTGTTTCCAAAGATGAAATAACTTTTTTCATCATATCCTTTATATTCAATTATTAAGGTAAAAGAATCAGGCGGAAAACTATTTAAGCGAAAATTTCCAGTAAAATCTGTTCTAGTAAAACCTAGCAACAATGAATCTTTGAATCGAACGGCAAGTACCGATGCTTTTTCGATTGGATTGATTCCGGTTGAGTCAAAAACACGTCCGGAAACGTTCATTTTTTGGGCGTTTATATTGGGTACAAAAATCCCAAGAAACAAGAATACAAAGAAAAAGGTGAATAACTTGAATTGCATAGTACAAATTTATAGAACACGAAACTATGCTTTTAAGTTCAAACTGAAGCTTAAAAAAATATAAAAGTTAATAGAACTAGTAGGAAAGAGACTCTAATCGCTGAAAATCAAATCCATTTTTATTTTTCAGGCTAAAACTAATAGTAAGTTTCTTACCAATATTGGTTTTTGATTTTTCTAAATTTCTAATGGAGTCGGACATTTCAGGAATGATAATATCAGACCAAAGTCCATCTGCTGATTTTTTCCCCACACGTAAAAAGTCGATCCCTTCAAAATGAATTAATTCAACAAATTTTGTAGCATAGGTTCCTTTTGCATCCTTAATTTCCATGCATTCTTTGAAGTTATGCATAACAAAATCACACGGCTTTAGCACCGCTTTATCGAGATCAAGGTAGGAGTTAGACGTTCGATTACTCGAGTATATTCCCTCCATTTTCTCATTGTAATATGAATTTGTTTCAAATATTTGTTCGTCATCGAATGTAATTTCCTTCGAATGAAATAATTTTCCGTTGTTGAAATAGAAAGATGTCAACCGTTTTTTACCATTCTTCTTTTCTTCCTCAAGTACCCACTTAGTAGATGATATATTTTCATATCGATAAAGTTGTAGTTGTTTTTTCGTAAATTCTTCATTCTCGAATCGTAGGGATGAGCTTGAATCAGAGGGTGTTGAAGCATCAATAGCAGATACCAAATTATCGAATTCACTTTGTTTTTCAGGATCGATCACCATCTTTTTTTTTGCTTCAGGAACCTTATTTTCCTTACAAGAATTAAGTGAAAGCAATAAGAAAAGTGGTGTAAAAAAGATAAAAATACTGATTTTCATAAGTGCTGTGATGAGAAGATTAAAACAAATGTAAGTGGACAAAGTTACAAAATAACCTTATTTATGAAACAGCGTATAAATTAATTGTGTGTTTTGATTGAATCGCGTTACCTTTGCATCACTCATTAAAATCTGATAGAAAAAAGCAATTACATGAGGTTTATACTTACCAAAGAGTTTATTGATATTCTTCGACAAAAATATGTCGAACAAGATAATCTTTGGTTCCAAGAAAATGTATTAGAGCTTCATTACGCGGACATTGCAGAGATTTTGGATCAACTAACCAACGATGAGGCCAAGTTTATTTATTTTCTCGTAGATGAAGATACTCAGGCTGATATTCTCATGGAATTGGATGAGGATGTAAGAGATCGATTTTTAGCATCATTAACTACCAAAGAAATCGCTGATCAGTTAGAGAATCTTGATTCAGATGATGCTGCAGATATTTTAGGTGAATTAACAGATGAGCAAATTCATGAGGTTATTTCTCAAATGGAGGATGATGAAGCCGCTGAGGACATTGTAGATTTGTTGAATTATGATGAGAACACAGCAGGTGGATTAATGCAGAAAGAGTTCATTCAGGCTAATATGTCATGGACGGTTGACAGAGCAATTGTTGAACTCCGAAGACAAGCAGAGGATGTAGAAAAAGTATACAACATTTATGTAGTTGATGAATTAAACAAACTGATCGGTTTATTGTCCTTGAAACGGTTGCTTTTTGCGAGTCCTAAAACCCAAATTTCAGAGATTTTTCAATCCAAAAATATAATCTCGGTAAAAACGAGTGACTCAGACGAAGAGGTTGCAAAAATCATGGAAAAATATGATTTGGTGGCAATTCCTGTTGTTGATTTTCAAAATAAATTAGTAGGTCGAATAACCTTGGATGATGTTGTAGATCTTATTAAAGAAGAGGCGGATAAGGACTTTCAGTTAGCATCAGGTATATCGGAACGAATAGAACTAAATGCAAGTGTTTGGAGAATTTCCCGCGCCCGTTTGCCTTGGTTATTGATTGGCATGGTTGGGGGAATATTCAGTGCACAGGTTATTTCTCAATATGAAAATGGAATTACTTTGGTGCCATCTTTGGCATTTTTTATTCCGCTTATCACTGCAACCGGCGGTAATGTGGGTGTTCAATCCTCAGCAATCGTTGTTCAATCGTTGGCAAAAGGAAATGATCAAATTGGATCAATCATGCAAAAACTATTGAAGGAAGGATTGGTTGGACTAATGAACGGGGCACTTCTTTCTGTTTTGATTTATGGTATCGCCTTTGTTTTTGCTAGTTCTACACTTGGATTTGTTGTAAGTATATCCCTATTCGTTGTTGTGGTTTTTGCTGCAATAATTGGAACGCTTATTCCTTTAATTTTACATAAAAACAATATTGATCCAGCTTTGGCAACAGGGCCTTTTATTACCACATTAAATGATGTCATTGGACTTTTTATTTATTTCACGGTTGGTATGTTGCTTTATCAAATTTAATTAGTGAAAAAGGTTGTTTTTATTGATATAGTTCATGCGATCTTATTTGAGCGTTTGCAGAAGTTGGGTTATCATTGCGTTGACGCCACCAACTATACTGAAATTGAAGTAAAGGAATCTATCAAAGATACTTTTGGAATTGTTATTCGGGCAAAATATAAATTAAACGAAGATTTTTTAAAATTCAGTGCCAAGCTTGGTTTTATTGCCCGTTCGGGTTCGGGTTTAGAGAATATCGACATAGATTATTGCGAGAAACACCAAATAGTTGTTTTTAATTCACCTGAGGGAAATAGAAATGCTGTTGCAGAGCATGGTTTGGGAATGTTATTAAGTCTGTTTAATCGTCTAAACAAAGGCGATCAAGAGGTGCGAAATGGTATTTGGAACAGAGATGATAATCGTGGAATTGAATTAGATGGAAAGACTATTGGTTTAATAGGATACGGAAACAATGGTAGTGCATTTGCAAAAAAATTGGAAGGATTTGATTGTAGGGTGCTTGCGTACGACAAATACAAACAAAATTTTTCTAATCGAAATGTAATTGAAGCTTCCATGGAAGAAATATTCACTCAAGCTGAGGTGTTAAGTTTTCATGTTCCGTTGACAGAAGAGACCAATCAACTTTTTGATGAGGCATTCATTGAAAAATTTCATCAACCATTCTACTTATTGAATCTTGCAAGGGGCAAAATTGTTCATACAAAATCGCTTGTTGAAGGATTGAAATCGGGAAAAGTTCTCGGTGCTTGTTTGGATGTATTGGAATATGAACCGAGTGATTTCTCTTCTTTTTTCACGAATCAATTGCCCGAAGAGTTGTGTTTTTTATTTCAACAGCAAAATGTATTGTTTTCTCCGCATGTTGCTGGGTGGACGCATGAAAGTTATTATAAATTAAGTGCTGTTTTGGCAGATAAAATTGAACAAACCTTTCATCGATGAAAATCAAATTTATTTGTGTTGGAAAAACGGTTGAATCCTTTCTGAAAGAAGGGGAATTAAATTACCAGAATCGGCTTAAGCACTATATCCCTTTCGAAAGAATTGACCTCCCGGACTTAAAAAATGTAAAAAACTTATCTGTTAATCAAATAAAAACTGAAGAAGGTAACCTGATTTTAAAACAGCTTACACCTAATCAGGAAGTTATTTTATTGGATGAAAATGGGAAACATTTTTCATCAGTGGAGTTCGCACAGTTTTTAGACGTTTCTTTTTTACATTCAAGCAAAGATCTTGTATTTGTAATTGGAGGCCCGTATGGATTCTCTGATGAGGTATATGCGCGAGCAGGCAGTAAATTTAGTCTTTCAAAAATGACTTTTTCCCATCAAATGGTGCGAATGATATTTTTAGAACAATTGTACCGCGCTTTAACGATTCGAAAAGGGGAGCCATACCATCATAGCTGATTAATTAGCCACAGCTGACTCAAGTGTTTCTTCTTCCGGGACTACTATATCTTCTTGAGGCTTAATAGTTAGAAGTAATAAAAAGAAGGGTAAAAGAGGTGCTCTGAGTCTAACTAGGATTCCAAAAATCACGGAAGTAAACCCAGTCATAAATGCAAAAATGATTACAAAATATAAAGAATAAGTTAGGATGTCTGAATTTCTAATTCTTGCAATTCTTTTCCCTCCTTTATTAAAAATGAATCCAAAAGAGAGGTAGATTAATAGTAAACATTCAATACCATTAAGTATTAAACCAGGGGATAACGCCTCCCAGGGAAATGGCCTGTATATTCCAGTGAAAATAGAGATTGGCATAGCGCGTAATAATCCAGAGGGAGTAAAAGTCACTTCACCTAGGTCATACTTTGCTCCAGTGTAAGTTTTGTTGTTTTTAAAATCTTGTTGCGTAACCTCCGCCTCTATCAAGTATTTCTGAGCTGTTTCTCCAGAGAAATAAAACCCGATGAATAAGAAGCCTATAATGATAACAATGGAACGGATTAAACTTCTTATAAATTTACTCGAAAAATATCGTTTTGCGAATTGCACGTTAAATGCAAAAATAAAAGGCACAATAATAACAGCCACCATGAAAGATCGTATGTTTAAAAGAATCCAAAAAAGGAAAATAATAATAAGTACATTCCATAGTTTAAGTTTAGCTTTCCCACTAACTAGATTATAGATGGTTGGGATTAAATAATAAAGACAAATTACAATCAAAGCATCTTTAGAAACTCCCGTACACCAAAAGCTTAACGACGGAATAAAAAGAAAATACAAAGCAAGTTTTTTATGATCATGAATGCCAAATGAAACAATAAAATCATATAATTTAAATGAAGCTAAAGAAGTTATAAATGCTGATAAAACAGTGGTTGCCAAGTAACTGTTTCCGGTGAAAATATTAATTACCGAAAACAATTTACTTACAAAATACCCTTCAGGTTCGCGGGCAATCCATCCAGGCGGAAAACCAGTTTCAGGTGTGAAATGATTAACATAACCTTCTTGCAATGAATAAGTAGACCATTCTTGTAAATAATACTCAGGGTATTTAAATAGGAGGTTTGTTAATACTCTTGAGGCATCATAAAAAGCAATTGTATCGCCTCCTTTAATGAAAAAGATATAATAGAATGCAAAAATGAAAGAGAACACAAGCTTGAAATACAAATTCCTCATGAAAAATTGGTAGTGTTCCTTGTGATTGTTTTGTGACTTGATGTAACTAGCAATTATTAATATAAGGGTCAACCAGAACAACAACATTAATATATCCAGTCCTGTAAAAAAGGTTAGTTTATTGGTGTGGTCATTAAAAAGTACAATCGAAAAATCGATATTTTTCATAAGGTGAATTGTAATCGATTCAAAATTAGAGAAAATAAGTCTGCAATTACATTCTTTTTCCTACTACTTTTGTAAAACCGACAATCTTAACTACTATGTGCGGAATTTCAGGCTTAATTGATTTTAAAAAAACCTCTGGTATTGATATATTGCAATCAATGACAGACACCTTGTATCATCGGGGGCCGGATGGAAGCGGCATTGAGTTATTGGAAAACTCGCACGCACAAGTTGGTTTCGGTCACCGAAGACTTTCTATTATTGATTTATCAGAACATGGAAAGCAACCTATGCAATTTCAGCATTTATGGATTTGTTTCAATGGAGAGGT
>CAIUSK010000360.1 GCA_903901805.1 uncultured Flavobacteriales bacterium | reverse complement strand
TAATTCTGCATCAGAAAGTGATTTTCTACCATTTGCACTGAATTTTTCGCGTGGCCGGTCCTGAACTGACCATTTATTAATAGGAAGTGACATAGGTTTAATTTCATATTGAAAATACGAATTATTTTTGGAATATGGGTTTGTTACCTCCCTTTTTTATAGCTTTGAAAAAAAAAAATAATAATGAGAGCAAAAATTACAACAAACAAGGGTGAGATGATCGCAGAATTATACGAAAAAGAAACTCCAATTACTGTGGAGAATTTTGCAAAATTGGCAAATCAAGGATTTTATAATGGATTGAAATGGCACCGTGTTTTACCAGATTTTGTTATTCAAGGTGGTTGTCCAAATTCTAGAGATGGCGCATCTGGTATGCCCGGAACTGGTGGCCCTGGTTATTCTATCCAATGTGAGACAAATGGTGAAAAACAACATCATGAAAAAGGGGTTCTTTCAATGGCGCATGCAGGAAGAAATACAGGTGGCTCTCAGTTTTTTGTATGTCACTCCAGAACGAATACCGCGCATTTAGACGGCGGACACACTTGTTTTGGTATTGTGGTTGAAGGTTTGGATGTGATTGATTCGATTAGTCAAGGTGACAGTATTGATTCTATTGAAATCATTGATTAAAGAAAGTGCTTTTGTACATATAGGCTTCCTTTTGGGAGCCTTTTTTATGTTCATTTTTTCCGAATTGCTACCTGAACAATGTTTTAATCAGGGTATAAAAAATCGCATAAAAAACGAATATACTCAGGATCAATGAACCAATATTTGTGAATCCTTTTTTCCGATTGTATAAATAGCTAATAACCCCGAGTAGTATGGCGGGAATAATTGCACCAATCAATGGGTTATTCCAATTCATTTTAATAATAAGTATGACTGGATAAGTAGTTCGTTACATAATCTGAAACGCCTTCCTCCAAGGTATGGAAAGATTTTGCATAACCTGCTTCAATGAGTTTCGTCATATCAGCCTGCGTGAAGTATTGGTATTTATCACGTATGTCTTCAGGGGTATCTCTAAATGATATTTTTGGTTCAAGATCAAGTGCCTTAAAAGTATTGGAGGCAAGGTCTAAAAATGTGCGCGCTTTTCCAGATCCTAAATTATAAATCCCCGATTTGGGCGATTGTTCCTTCAAGAATAAGCAAACATTGATTAAGTCCTTCACATAGATGAAATCGCGTAGTTGTTCACCATCCTTGAAATTGGGATTGTGTGATCGAAATAACGTCATACTTCCTTTTTCTTGGATTTGGTTGAATGTATGAAAAATCACACTTGCCATTCGTCCTTTGTGATATTCATTTGGACCATAAACGTTGAAAAACTTCAGTCCTGCCCAAAAAGGTGGTGATTGAGGCTGATTTAACACCCATTTATCAAAATTATTTTTAGAATCACCATAGGGATTTAAAGGAACCAATTTAGGAATAATTTCATGATTGTCAGAATACCCAAACTCTCCCAAACCATAGGTTGCAGCCGAACTCGCATAAACTAAAGGCACCTGGTTGTTCACGCAATAATTCCAGATTTTTTTTGAATAATCTTCATTCAATTCATTGAAAATTTCCTTGTTGAATTCCGTGGTATCTGTGCGTGCTCCAATATGGAACACAAATTCAATAGTAGGTTTGTTTTCCGCTAACCAATCGAAAAGTAAGATTCGTTCTATTTGTTGTGAGAATTGTTTCCCAATTAAGTTTTTATTTTTTTCTGGAAATGAAAAGTCGTCTACTACTAGTAAATCAGTAAATCCAGCTTCATTTAATCGGCCAACTAGACAACTGCCAATAAAACCTGCTGCACCTGTTACAATAATCACAACTACTAATTTTTAGAATAGACCATTGATTTCGGCATCGATGGAGTTAATGATTTTTCCTAAATCTTCTTGATTTTCAGGAAAGCGATTATTATCAATATCGATTATCAATAATTTACCTTTGTCATAGGTTGAAATCCAAGCTTCATAACGCTCATTCAATCGTTTCAAATAATCCAATCGAATACTTTCTTCATAATCTCTTCCCCTTCTATTTATTTGTTCTACTAACGTTGGAATGCTTGCACGTAAGTAGATTAATAAATCGGGTGGATTTACAAACGAATCCATTAAATTGAATAGGGAAAAATAATTTTCAAAATCACGCGTTGTCATTAGACCCATTGAATGTAAATTGGGTGCGAAAATAAATGCATCTTCGTAGATTGTTCTATCCTGAATAACGGTTTTTTTGTTTTCGTTAATTTCTTGAATTTGCGTAAAACGACTGTTTAAATAATAAATCTGAAGATTAAAAGACCAGCGCTGCATTTCTTCATAGAAGTCATTCAAATAAGGGTTTTGGTCAACATCTTCAAAATGAGCTTCCCATCCATAATGTTTTGATAATAACATTGTTAGAGTTGTTTTTCCAGCCCCAATATTCCCAGCTATCGCGATATGCATACGTTCAAAATTTTGAACTGTAAAGTTATTTATTTAATTCTCGCAGTGGGTAAAAAATTCCTATTTTTTTTCAACGATTTCAAAAATATGAATGATGTTGTTTTCTTGAAAGTAATATTGATTGTTGATTACCTGAAAATCGATCACATCTGGCAATGGTATTTTGTTGAAAATATGTGAACTGTTCTCCCGTTCTTCTTTAATTAAATAAGTAGAATCAATACTCCAAAAAGCATTGTCCGACGAACAAATACTATGAGTTTCAGTTTTTTGTTGATCAATCAAAGAACCATAAAGATCAAAAACAGTGAGTTTCTTAGAGTTATCCAATAGATACAGTTTCGAATCAAATTCAATCATTTCAATCAATTGTTCTATCTCTATCAATCCTTTTGTGTTGCGTATTTCTTGTATTATCTTCCCTTTTTGATTTAGATCAATCAGTAAAATTCTTGAATTTATTTGGTCGAAGACCCACAATTTATCTCCGCGTCCAGATCGTGCAATATGCGACGCGTATTCGATTTCGTAATCACTTAAGTCTATGCAGGCATCAACGAGTGTTAGCGTATTATCTACAAAACAAATTCGTTGTTGCATTTCCGAAAACAAAAGAATCTTGAGTGGTGTTACAGGTATAATCTGCTGAATTTCCCCCAAAGATTTGTCACTAATTTTATACAGAATAGTTCCGTCAGTACTGTATTTTATCAATGTGGATTGATTTGCTACAAATAATTGATTAAACGCATCAACATTCCAACAGGAGACAGATTCGGTTGAAACAGATCTCATTTCTTTCCATTCGTTTGTTGTAATTTGCCCAAAAAACGATGAGGAAATCAGTAATACACATATCAAAATAAGCTGTTTCATACAATAAAAGTACTTTCAAGCAATAGTTGATCCAAAATCACTCGGTTGTTAGCTAATCTAGGTATTTTATTTTGACCACCCAATTTCCCTTGTTTTTTAAGCCAATTGTCGAATGTGCCCGATTTAACAAAATGAATAATCGGTGAATCAAGCACGAGGTTTTTATATCTTTTGGCGTGGTAATCTGAATTAATTTCACGTAATTTAGTATCCAATGAAGTAGTAAAATTCGCTTTACTTTCGGGGAGGTGAGTAAATTCAATTATCCATTCATGCGCACCACTTTGATTACTATTCATGTAGACAGGACCAGCAGTAAAGTCTCTCATTATTGCGTCATTTTGGGAACAAGCAAAAGCCATTGCATTTTCAGCATTCTCAACAATTAATTCTTCTCCAAAAGTATTGATAAAGGACTTTGTTCTTCCTGTAATTTTAAATCGATACGGTAGGAGGGAAGTGAATTTTATCGTGTCACCTACAATGTAACGCCACAGGCCACCATTAGTTGATATGACTAACGCATAATTTACGCCAATTTCTACTTCTTTTAATGATAAAACATGGGTTGATTCTGTTCCGTTGAATGATGTCATTGGAATAAATTCATAAAAAATCCCATAGTCCAACATTAATAGTAGTTCAGAGGAAAAAGGTTGATCCTGAATACCAAAAAAACCTTCTGAAGCATTGTATGTCTCAACATAATGCATATTTGGATCTGGAATAAGCTTTTTGAAGTGGTCTCGGTATGGTTCGAAATTCACTCCTCCATGCATGAATAATTCTAAATTTGGCCAAACTTCTTTGAGGTTATTCTTGCCGGTTATTTTCAGGATTCGTTCGGCCAAGACCATCGTCCAGCTCGGGACACCGGCCAATATCAATACATCTTCATGGATAGTCGATTGCGCCATTTTTTCAATCTTTTCCTCCCATTCACTCATTAATGCAATCTCCTTGGAAGGTGTTCTTCTAATTTCCGCCCACCAGGGAAGGTTATTTACGATGATTGCTGATAAATCGCCAAAATAGGAATCTGCAGATAATGGATTAATTTGAGCACTTCCACCTATAATTAAGTGTTTTCCATTATATAATTTGCATCCAGGAAAATTGGAGTAGTATAACGCTAATAAGTCTTTTCCTCCTTTATAATGGCATTCTTCCAGAGATTCTTTTGTAACGGGTATGAATTTGCTCCGTGCTGAAGTTGTTCCTGAGGACTTTGCAAACCATTTGGTATCTGTTGGCCAGAGTATATTTTGCTCTCCCTCCATCAACCGATCTACATTTTTTTTTATTCCCTCATATTCTTGCAAGGGAACAAATTCTTTAAATGTTTCGTAATTTTTTACACGAAAGAAATTATTTTGAAACCCAAATTCAGTATAAATTGCTGATGAAATAAGCTTTGTAAAAACTTCGTTTTGAACCTCTAGAGGATATTTTTTGAATAAATCAATTTGATGTATTCGCTTTTTGATTAGCCACGAAAATAAGGTGTTAAATGGCATAGCGAATAGGTGTTAGCCGCTTAAATTATTAAATCAACACCTGTTTATCCCCAGATAAGGATTGAAACAAGTACCCCTAACAAAACAATGGTATAAATAATCCCAACTGCAGCGGTTGACTCGTCGAAAAAAGTTTCTTTCTTGGATGACATAATTGTTTTTTTTTCAAAGTTAAAAAATCAGGTTAGAATAACAATACAATCTACAATATTTTGATTTTTTTTATGGAATTAAAACTTATCTTGCATCAAAGTCTAAAATGAATTTCTTTGCTTAGTTTTTTTTCAAAAAGGGAATGGCGCTTAAAATCTGACGATGAGCTGATTGTGATTTTTAAAAAGTCGCAGAAATCAGTTTGTATTGATGTTTTTTACGAAAGATATGGTCATCTTTTATTGTCCATTGCCTTTAAATACATGAAGAATCGAGAAGATGCTGAAGATGTAGTAATGGAATTATTTCACAAATTGGGTGAAAAAATCACGAAACATGAAATTCAACATTTTAAATCGTGGTTGCATACCACAATAAGAAATGAATGTCTGATGCTTTTGAGGAAAAACAAACCCATGGACAGTAATGTGGATTTATCAGAATTACCGGAAATTACCCACCCCATTGTTTCTGCTGAAGAGAAAGAAAGAAACTTTCAAATTTTGGAAGGGATGCTGGGACAACTAAAGCCAGATCAAAAAAAATCAATTGAATTATTTTTCTTAGAAGGTAAATCTTATTTAGAAATTGCCGATTGCTTACAATTATCGTTGTTGCAAGTTAAAAGTGCCATACAAAATGGAAAGCGAATGTTAAAAATATCCCTTGAGAAACAAGGTGTTAATATATCAAATATATGAAATTGAATCATCTAAATAGTAAACGATTACTTGAAACTCAAGATGTTGATTTGCGCAATTCACTGCTGAATCAAGATGAATCTGATGGGTTAAGTAAAGAAGCATTAGAAGGATTTGTGCATTCAGATATAACGTGGTCTGATGTTGAGCATATGGATAAAAGATATGCTTCACGCAAAAAGATATGGGGGCG
>CAIUSK010000359.1 GCA_903901805.1 uncultured Flavobacteriales bacterium | reverse complement strand
GAGAATGGTAGAATCGTTAAAAGAGATGTAGATCATTATTCGCCATATACTCCAGCGGAAACGCAAGTTTTTTCTGCAATAGCAGGACAAGAATCATATACGGATGAGCCTGTTTCTCAAATGCGAAAAACAATTGCTCGTAGATTGGCGGAAAGTAAATTTACAGCTCCTCACTTTTACTTGACTTTGGATATTGATATGGATAATGCTATTTCAACGCGTGCTTCACTAAATGCAATGGATGGAGTAAAAGTATCTTTTAATGACATGGTTGTTAAGTCGGTTGCTTGCGCACTTAAAAAACATCCAAATGTGAATAGTGCTTGGATGGGCGATTTTATTCGCCGTAATGATCATGTGCACGTTGGCGTTGCTGTTGCTGTTGAGGATGGTTTACTCGTTCCTGTTGTTCGATTTGCAGATTCAAAAGGATTAATGCAGATTTCAGCTGAAGTACGTGAATATGCCAAAAAAGCGAAAGATAAAAAACTTCAACCTTCGGATTGGGAAGGTAATACATTTACAATTTCTAATTTAGGAATGTTTGGTATCGAATCATTTACTGCAATCGTTAATCCGCCTGATAGTTGCATTTTAGCTGTAGGTGGAATTAAAGAAGTTCCTGTCGTTAAAAACGGTCAAGTTGTTCCAGGTAATGTTATGAAAGTTACATTGTCTTGCGATCATCGTGTTGTTGACGGTGCAATGGGGTCTGCTTTCCTTCAAACGTTCAAACAATACATGGAGAATCCAGCGGCAATGTTGTTATAATTAACATTCCCTGAACTTATTAACATTTTTTTACATCTTTCCTATTTTATTGTATTTTAGCGCGAATTTTTATAATTCCGATTAATAAAATACAACTATGATTAAAAATTACACTGTAAAAAAATGGACGGCAAGTTTCATGTTCTTTTTACTGAGTTTAACCTCATTTTCTCAAGCGACATTAAAAGTGAGAGTTACATCAATTCAAACTTCCTCAAGTGTTGATTGTGATGGTCTATTCTTAGGGAATAGTGATTTTGTTTGGGAATATCAAGCTACAGACAATACGCTAGGGTACACGAACAATAATCCCGCTTTATTTGGAGTTTATGATTTTAATTACTCATTCGTCAATGATGCAAACGGTCCGTTTAACAATGTGATTAATGCTTTGTTTTTTGATAGGCAATATATTTGTCCTTTGGATATTCCAACATCATTAAATTTAGCTTGGGAGGCTTATGAAAACGATGATGTAACCAATTATGCAATTATTGGCTCCACGGATGGTGAGACAGGGCTACAAAATGTTTCTATGCCTGTTCCGGGTGCAACGGGAATTGTAAATTATAGTTTCACGGCGACCGGATCTTCGGGATGTCCTTCCGCACAAACTTATACTATCACCTTATCAGTGGAAAGAATTGATTTTGCTCCAACAGTTATCATATTGCCTGATGATATTTGTAATGCGACTTTATTGAATACAAATACTTCCTATAATGTGGCATTATGTCAGAGTAATACTTTAGAAAATAATGAGCCTCGTGCCGGAGATGTAAATGCAAATAGTTCATCTGCTTGGTTTAGATTTGTAGCTCCACCTAGTGGGTCGGTAGAAATTTCAACAGATAATGGAGCGACAGAAATTGGAACCTATTTTCAAATATATCATGCTGCAGATGGAAGTTCTTGTACAACAGGATTGCAACCCCTAACGGCAGCAGTGATTAAAAATAAGTTTGATTATCTTTCACACATTGAGTTTTCTGATGGAATTGATGTACTTGGTTTGGACCCAGAAGCGCAATTATCCTTAAATGCTTGTGATCCTTTTCCAGGTATTAGTTATCAGAAATTAATCGCTGGTGAAACGTATTATGTTCAATTAACAGGTGATGATGATGCAGCGGGTATTGTTGAAGTACGGATCAATGATTTGGGAGGAGGAAGTGCCGATGCAGAAGATATTCCTTGTCAGTCTCCTTCAGTTACTTATGGAACAAATGTAATCAGCACAGATGCAGGAGCTGCTTCGGTAACATTAGATTTTGGTTGTGCTTATGATGGTGGAAATGATTACGCTGAAACAGGTGCTCCGCATACTGACAACAATCCTGAAAATTATCATGCATACGATTATGATCATGTTGCTGCTAATAATCCAGTTGTAAACGAATCAGTATGGTTGAATTTTGTTGCCCCTAACAGTGGTAGAATGATTTTTGAAACTGATTATCAAGATGCTCTTTACGGAGAAAATAACGCACTTTTTGGCTATGATGTTCGTTTTTCCCCCGGCGTTCCTTCTGATTATTCTTGTGCTAACCTTGAGTTTATTGCACAGGATGAAGGTGGAACTAATAGTTTTCTTGGAGGTGATCCAAGTGCTCGTATAGACAGAAGATGTCTTGAACCAGGATATAAATATTACGGAATGGTTGATCCATCTGATAATCTTACTCCATTGAGTACGCAAAGTATTAAATCTTGGTTGTACGATCCAAGTATTTCTGATCCAACATTAAATTCTCCAGGAAATGATATTTTATGTTTAGCCATGCAAAATACGCTTTATGAAGTGCCAGTAATTTTAGCTAACACCAATCCAACATTTCAGGCAGTTGCAGGTTCAAATGTGTTTTCTTGTAGAGAATTTTTAGCCGGTGAGCCAGCATCTGATCCAAATGCCGCTAATCGCGCGGATCAAACGGTATGGCATTATTTTACGGCACCGCCATCAGGTGCTGTTGAACTAAGTATTCGTGCTTATATTGGAATGGATTTATTACGCTACAATGTATTTGAATTATTAAATGGAATTGATTGTTATGGTGGACTTCAGCCAGCAACTTATACAGAAGATGGAACACGAAATACACCAATTGTAACGCCAATAATTTCAGGTACAGCTGGATTTAACGGAGCTCAAACCTCTGCTTGCTGTTTAATACCAGGAAAAGTTTATGCCATTCAGATTGATGGTGGTTCACCAGGTGATGAGGGTCAGTATATCATAGAATATATTCAAGAAATTGATAGTGATGCAGGAGATATTTATGTTGAATTGGCAAATGGTGATAGCTTAACAATTGCACAGCAAGATACAGCATTTATTTGTTTCGGTGATGTGTTTACTCCTGGTATAACTGTTAATGGTATTGGGGAGTCGACCCAAAGTTTACCTAGTTGCTTAACACCAGGTTATGTTATACACCAAGTTCAAAATTTACCAGATCCAATTGCAAATACAGGTTTTAACAGCGCTTACATTGATACATTAATTGGGCTGAATGGAACATTCACCAACAATGGCGATGGTAGTGGTTCATTTGGTAATCCTTTATTTAATACGCTCCATTACATTTCACCTGTAGGAGATATAACAGCAGATTGGGGTGATTTTTCTTGTGGTACATCTACTGTTTCAATAGGTCTGCCTATAGTATTTCTTCAACAGCTGAATGCCTTATTTAATTATGATAACACTACTTGTACGGCCACGTTTTCGGCCACTGGAGGATTAAATGGTTACTATTCCAATCCTTATTCATACTCAATAACAAGCCCTTCAGGTACTATTGTCTCTAATGGAACATTAGCTCCGGGCGTAAGTTCAACCTATACTGGCTCCGAGGCTGGGATTTATACTGTACAAATTAACGATGGAGCTTGTCCGCAAACATTTACTTTTGATGCAACAAATTGTAATAATCCTTGTACTCCTGTGACAGTGCCTGTAAATGCTCAAATTTGTCAAGGAGAATCAATATTTTTAGGAGGTGCACAACAAACAGAATCGGGGATTTATACGGATGTATTCATTACAGCTCAAGGGTGTGATAGTACAGTTATTACGAATTTATCGATTAACGCAGTTTATCAAGTTACAAAAGAACATGATTTATGTCCTGGTGGATCCATTCAAATTGGTGCTAGTACCTATTCTGATCAAGGAGTTTATGTTGATACT
>CAIUSK010000358.1 GCA_903901805.1 uncultured Flavobacteriales bacterium | reverse complement strand
TGGTTACATCAGTCGGTTTATTTTAGGTGCAAGTACAGATCAAGGCCTAAAATGGAAAGGAAAAATTGACGAATTCCGTTTCTATAATTCAGCGCTTTCTGCTGGAACAATTCAAGCGAATTATTTGAATAAAATCAATGCGACTCATCCAAATTGGTCAAACTTATTGGTGTATTATGATTTTGATAATGAAAATTATGCACTAGATAAATCAGCTAATGATTACTTACTTATGCCTTCAGAACACAATATGATTCGCTTTGATGAATACCCAGTTTGTGGTGTTACTGCTAGTAATGAAAAACCAGTTCTTTCATTCATGCAAGGCACGGTTAATAATTTGCCTGCGAACGTTACCGTTACTGAAAAACGATTAAAACCACGTACCGTTATCTTTGAACAACAAGCGGTAAATCGTCATTTTGAAATTACAAATGCATATGTTGGAACGCTTCAAGGCAATAACATCCAATACGATGAAAATGGTCAAATATTGGCTCAAGTTCCTTTTGTGGCCACGAATCAATTATTAAACGAACCAATTACTTACTATAATCCGCCCTATGAGATAGTGAAGGATGTTGAAATCGCACGTTATATTACACCTTACGGAATTCAATTTGATTTAGGTCCAAATGGTTTTGCTTGGATTTATGATGTAACGGATTACCAAGATTATTTGAAAAACGTAGTTGATCTGGCAGCTCATAATACACAAGAATTATTGGATTTAAAATTCGCATTTATCGAAGGTATTCCCCCAAGAGATTTGCATAAACGAGAGCCAATTTGGTCAGATTTTAGATCATATAATTTTGCGAATATGGCAAATGACGTCGATTTACAACCGAAGAAAATTCACCTTGCGGATTCCTCTGATAATTTCAAAATTAAAACAAGAATGTCTGGGCATGGTCAGGTGGGGAATAATGCTTGTTGTGAATGGGTGCCCAATAATCATCAAATTAAAGTGGATGGAGTTTCGCGTTTCAATTGGAATATTTGGGAGGCTACTGATTGCGGTGATAATCCGAATATAGGGCAAGGTGGAACATGGCCCTATGCCCGTGAAGGATGGTGTCCGGGAGATCAAGTTAAGGAATATGAATTTGAATTAACACCATTTGTTACTCCAGGTGATAGCGTGGAATTAGATTATGTGATTAACCCTGTTCCAGCGAATGATCCCGGTCAAGCAGGTGGAAATTACATTGCTGCCTATGATTTGATTTCCTATTCTGCTCCAAATTTTCAAAATGATGCAGCAATTAAAGATATCTTGAACCCAAATAATTATGAATATTATAGCAAGTGGAATCCAACCTGTTCAAATCCACGCGTAATTTTGAAAAACACAGGTGCAAATCCATTAACATCTTGTCGAATAACATGTTGGGTTACTTTTGAAAATTACATTTATTTGGATTGGACAGGCAATTTGAATTTTTTAGAGGAGCAAATTGTGGAAATCCCCGTTACAGATAACAACTTTTGGTACGATTGGGATAGTACCCAGACATTTAGATCATTTGTACATAATGTAAACGGAACCAATGGGGATGACGAGTACAATCAAAATAGCATGAAAACAGTTCACTTTGACGCACCTGAGCGAATCGATGGACCATTTTTCGTTTGGTTAACAACGAATAACAAAGCAAGTGAAAATAATTACCGATTGCAGGATCATGCAGGAAATATCATTTTTGAGCGTGATCAATTAACCAATCAAACTCAGTATAAAGACACGTTTAATCTGGCTCCGGGTTGTTATTCCATAATCATTGAAGATACGGATAGTGATGGATTATCTTTTTGGTATTCCTCCCAAGTGGAAGGGGAGACAGCAGGATCCATGCGTTTGCGTTTGGTAGGTGGAAGTTACATTGAGTTTTTCCCAGGTGATTTTGGAAGTTACCACCGCTATGACTTTTCTGTTGGATTTACCATGAATGTGCCTGAAAATGACTTAATGCATCAGATTGCTATTTTCCCAAATCCATCTAATGGACTAACAACTGTTGAAGTGAGTGGTTTAGTAAATAACGATGCAAGCCTAGAGATTCTGGATTTAACTGGCAGATTGATCCATTCTGAAAAAATGAATGCTACTGCCAACTTTGCAGAATCGTTCGTGGATGTTTCAACCTATAAATCAGGAACGTATTTGGTGAAAGTTATAACAAATGATCGCGTTTATACGAAATCGTTGGTTAAACAGTAAAATTAAGTCTGAATCACGCCAACATTATACGCTTTCTCTGCTTTTTTGTGGCTAGCCATTTGTATTCCCATTGAAATAACTTTGCGCGTTTCAATCGGGTCGATGATTGCATCAATCCACAAGCGGCTAGCAGCATAATAAGGTGAGATTTGTTTATCGTAACGATTTTTAATCGTGTCGTACAATTCCTTTTCGCGTTCTGGAGTAATTACCTCACCTTTCGCTTTTAATGTGGCAACTTCAATTTGCAACAATACTTTCGCAGCTGCAGCTCCACCCATAACGGCAATTTCGGCAGTAGGCCATCCAACAATTAATCGTGGATCGTACGCCTTTCCACACATGGCATAATTTCCAGCACCGTATGAATTTCCAATTACAATCGTAAATTTAGGAACTACGGAATTGGCTTGCGCATTCACCATCTTCGCTCCGTCTTTGATAATTCCACCGTGTTCGCTTTTCGACCCCACCATAAATCCGGTTACGTCTTGTAAGAAAACCAATGGAATGTTTTTTTGATTACAGTTCATGATAAATCGTGCTGCTTTATCGGCAGAATCAGAATAAATTACACCACCAAATTGCATTTCCCCTTTGGCATTTTTTACCACTTCTCGTTGATTGGCAACAATTCCCACGCTCCATCCATCCACGCGTGCATAGGCACAAATGATTGATTTACCGTAATCTGACTTGTATTCTGTGAATTCTGAATTATCTACTATACAGCGTATGATGTTTTTCATATCATACTGTTTGTTACGGTCTGCAGGTAAAATACCGTATAAATTTTTAGGATCTTCCTTAGGTGCTACAGATTCCTTTCGATCAAAACCTGCATCTTCCGGTTTACCTATTTTATCCATCAAGTCGCGAATAGTTTTCAGGCATTCTTGATCATTTTCAACGTTGTAATCGCACACGCCTGAAATTTCAGTATGGGTTGTAGCGCCTCCAAGTGTTTCGTTATCAATATCTTCTCCTACTGCGGCCTTCACCAAATAGGATCCAGCTAAGAAAATTGTTCCGGTTTTATTTACGATTAGCGATTCATCTGACATAATCGGCAGATAGGCTCCACCAGCCACGCAACTCCCCATCACTGCGGCCATTTGAACAATGCCCATGGAACTCATGACTGCATTATTTCGGAATATCCGACCAAAATGTTCTTTGTCTGGAAAAATCTCATCTTGTAACGGCAGATATACTCCGGCTGAATCAACTAAATAAATAATCGGAAGTCTATTTTCTATAGCGATTTCTTGAGCACGCAAGTTCTTTTTGCCCGTAATTGGAAACCAAGCTCCAGCTTTAACTGTGGCATCATTGGCAACAACAATACATTGCTTACCAGAGACAAACCCAATAACGATTACTACACCTCCTGAAGGACAGCCGCCATGTTCTTCGTACATTCCATGACCAACCAAGGCTCCGATTTCTATGCGTTCTGTATTTGGATCGAGCAGTAAATCAATTCTCTCACGTGCAGTTAACTTTCCCTGCTCATGCAATTTTTCAATTCGTTTTTTTCCGCCACCTAACGCAACAGTTGCCAATTCTCGTTCCAATGCACTTATTTTTAAGCGCATTTGATCCTCGTTAAAATTGAATTCT
>CAIUSK010000357.1 GCA_903901805.1 uncultured Flavobacteriales bacterium | reverse complement strand
CTTATTTTATCAAATATAAGATAAGTAAGTCAAACCTGAATAGTTACGGATTTGACTTTTTAGAATAAAATTTTTGACCCAAATTTTTGCGGTCCTGACAGTACTCAGCACAAAAGTTATTAACAATCGTTTTTATGCTTTTTGAGAGTCGTGACCCCGGAAATCCGTCCACGCTTCCGTTCGCGGGCAAAAATCACAAAATAAAAAACCCTGTAAATCAATGACTTACAGGGCTTAAAATCGCTTAAAGCGGTCTGGACGGGACTCGAACCCGCGACCCCATGCGTGACAGGCATGTATTCTAACCAACTGAACTACCAAACCAATTTTTTAACTTCCTTTCGGAAATCTCCAGAAACATCTGGATTCAAAATCGTGTGTGCTTTCGTTAAAAGCGAGTACAAAATTAACGATTTTTTCTGAACTAACAAGTCTAAACGATTTTTTTTCTTAATTATTTCAAAAATTCTAATTTCTCATGTACCATTCCTTTTTAGTTTTGTACCTTCGAATCCGAATGATATTTACCCCTGATATATCTTTATTCTGGCTAATACCTTGGGCAATAATTTCTTTTGTGCTGGCCTTTTACCTCTATTCTAAATCAGAATGGTACAATGAGCTTCATTTTGCATGGAAATGGACCCTTCGATTATCGCGGTCCTTTTCGCTTTTTATCATTGGAATATTATTACTCGGTCTAATTTTTCAAGCATTCAACTACAAAAAAGAAAAGCCCGTTTTTGTTACTTTGATTGACAACTCCGCATCGATGCGAAATTATGCAGATAGTAATCGCGTTTTAAGTCAAATCGAAGAGGTTAGAAAAAAACTAAAAACTCAATTTGGTGACCGGTTCGAATTAGTGGAAATGTCCGTTGGTAACCAAGCTCAATTCAGTGGAAAAATAGACTTTTCAGCAACCAATTCAGCGCTTGAAAAAGGATTCGAGAAAATCATGATGGATTATTACAACCGAAATCTTGGTGGAGTACTATTCATCTCAGATGGTAATTTTAATACGGGATCAAATCCATTATATACTTCTGCCAAATTAAACCTCACTCCTATTTTCACACTCGGCGTGGGAGATTCAGTTCCGAAAAGAGATCATTACATCAAAAATATTTCGGTTAATGAAGTGGCTTTTCTTAAAAACAAATTCCCAGTTGAATTTGATATTGACGCCATTAAATTAGGAAAAGGGACATAGTCTGTGAGTATTTCAAAAGGTGGCAAAACAATCGCATCAAAAAGTATTTCGTACGAAAAAGGCCAACGTGAATTCAAACAAGTTGCTTTTGAATTGGACGCAGATCAATTGGGTTTTAATACCTATTCTGTAACAATTTCCAAAGCAGAAAACGAATACAATTACGAAAATAACACACGTAATTTCTATATTGAAGTGCTCGATTCCAAAAGTAAAGTGGTTATTCTTGCCGGCGCTCCTCATCCGGATATAGCTGCATTAAAAGATGTACTAGAAGAAAATGAGAATTTTGAAGTGAAAAGTTTTCTTACAAAAGATTGGAACAAAGACATGCGAAATGTAGATTTAATTGTTTGGCATGAACCAGGTATTTCTGCAGATGCGAGCCTACTAAAATTCATTTCCGATCAAAATAAGCCCACTTTATTTATTTTCGGCCCAAACACGTCCAATTCTGTTATTCAATCACTATCCATTGGCCTAAACACTCCTGCTAGCAATAAGATGGATGAAATTCAAGGCACTGTTAATAAAGGCTTTCAGCCGTTTGAAGTTTCTGAATCCATGACCAAAGCATTTGAGTATTTCCCTCCACTAAAATCAAAGTTTGGTAGTATTGGGAATTCTAATATCCAAGATATTCTAGTTTATCAACGCGTTGGTAACGTAATAAAAAAAGATCCATTGGTTTATTTCTCAAAAAAAGGAAATACAAAATTTGGTGTTATTTATGGGGAAGGAATGTGGCGCTGGAAAATGAATGAATTTGTGCGGACAAAGGATATTGCTGGTTTCCGGGAGTTTATTCAAAAAACATCTAATTACCTTTCAGTAAAAGAGAATACTTCTGCCTTGAGAGTCACATTGCCCAATCGCTTCACAAAAAACGAGGAAGTTATTGTTAATGCTTCTTTTTACAATGAATCCATGGCTCCAATTACCACCCCGAAAATTCAATTTGTTTTAAAAGATGAAAAAGGGAAATTATCAAAAATGGAATTTGCTACCTATGGCGAAGGATATAAATTATCTCTTGGAAAATTAAGCCCTGGAAAATATGAATGGACAGCAACAACATCACATGCTGGAAAAACCTACAGTAAAGCAGGTGCATTTTTTGTAGAAAACAGCACATTAGAAGGATTAGACACCTACGCCAATCATAATTTACTGGTGGAAATGGCTGACAAATCAAAAGGTAAATTTGAACAACTTGCCAATTACTCAAAACTCATTGACGCCATAGGAAAGAGAGACGATATTTCTTCGGTTTCTTTCAAAGAAACGACCTATGAAGATCTTATTGATTATAAATGGTTGTTTTTCTTGTTACTCTTTTTCCTTGGTTTGGAATGGTTTGGAAGAAGAATAAACGGTATATATTAAACGTAGCAACAGATACATGTCAACGAATTTCAGTTCCGCCCTCACCCACCCTGTTTTTAAAGTAGTTTCCCAAATTGCAAGTGAAAAAGGAATTTCTGCTTTTGTTATTGGGGGTTTTGTGCGTGACTTGATAATTGGAAGGCCCTCTAAGGATATTGATATCGTTGTGCTTGGTAATGGACTTGAACTGGCTCAACTATCTGCAGAAAAATTACGGGTAAAAAAAGTTAGTTTGTTTAAAAACTTTGGAACAGCACATTTTGCGTACAAAGACCTAGACGTAGAATTTGTTGGGGCTAGAAAAGAATCCTATCGATCTGATTCCAGAAAACCGATTGTGGAAGATGGAACATTGCAAGATGATCAAAATAGACGAGATTTCACCATAAATGCTTTGGCGCTAAGTCTCAATGTTGAAACGTTCGGGAATTTAATTGATCCATTTAATGGTTTAAAGGATATTGAACTTGGAATTATTCGTACTCCACTTGATCCGGACATTACCTATAGTGATGATCCCTTGCGTATGCTAAGAGCGATTCGATTTGCAACTCAATTGAATTTTAAGATAGAAAACAAAAGTTTGGAATCTATTTTAAAACAATCCGATCGATTGAAAATAATATCTCAAGAGCGAATTAATGAAGAACTGAACAAAATCATCCTTGCTGATGCTCCTTCTCGAGGATTCGTTTTGCTGAAATCAACCCAATTATTACATCAGTTTTTTCCAGAAATGATAGCTCTCGTTAGTATAGAAACCATTGATGGTAAATCGCACAAGGATAATTTCTACCATACACTCGAAGTGCTAGACAATGTAGCAGAAAAATCAGACTCATTGTGGTTGAGATGGGCCGCCATTTTACATGATATTGCTAAACCACCAACGAAACGCTTTGATAAGGAAATTGGATGGACTTTTCATGGACATGAGGATTTGGGGGCTCGTATGGTACCTCGAATTTTTACCCGTATGCGTTTACCACTGGATCAAAAAATGAAATATGTTCAGAAATTAGTTCGGCTACACCTGCGACCAATTGCTTTGGTAAAAGGAACGGTAACTGATTCTGCTATTCGTAGGTTGTTAAATGAGGCGGGTGATGATATTGAGGATTTGATGGTCTTATGCAATGCCGATATCACCTCAAAAAATGAATTCAAAGTAAAGAAATACAAACAAAATTTTGAGATCGTTGCTCGGAAGCTTAAAGAAGTCGAAGAAAAAGACCAAATACGCAATTTTCAACCACCTGTTACCGGTGAGTTAATTATGAAAACATTTGGCGTTGGGCCTTGTGCTGAAATTGGAATCATCAAATCTCAAATCAAAGAATCAATTTTGGAAGGAACCATTCCTAATGAATATGAAGCGGCCTATTCAGAAATGATGCGAATAGGGAAAGAATTGGGGTTGGTAGAAAAGCTAGTTTAAAGGTCTTGAAGCGAACTTGTTAACCATTTTAATTATTTCCTGAGTTAAAAAACACAACCCTTTTAATTGAGATTTCAATTG
>CAIUSK010000356.1 GCA_903901805.1 uncultured Flavobacteriales bacterium | reverse complement strand
CCCTTTAATTATTTTCCAGGGTCAAATTATGATCCACCAATTACACCAAATCCGATAACCTTTGAACCTGGTTTTTCATTTTTAAACCCAACTCCGGATGCCTCTTTTAACGCGTCTAATGTCCCAGCGGCAGTTGACCCACTGACTGGTGAATTGACTTTTACATGTTTCAATTCCGGTAATTACATTGTAAAAATTCGGGTGAGGTCGTTTCGTCAAGGAGTTTTAATTTCCGAGGTGGAACGTGAAATGCAATTAGTCGTTATGCCCTGCAATTCTGCCAATAATGCACCTGTAATCACTCCACCTTTTGCCGGCTCTTTTTCAACTACCGTTAATGCAGGTGATTTGATAACGTTTAATTTAAATGCGGTAGATTCTGAATTTTTACAAGATGGAACAACTCCTCAGCAGGTATATTTAACTGCATCGGGTCCCATGTTTGGTGCAGGATTAACTTCCTCAACGGGGTGTGATATTGAACCATGTGCCACGCTTAATTCTTCCGCACCGATAAGTGGCTCTCAACAAGTTTCAACCACTTTTTCTTGGCAAACAACGTGTGATCATTTAGTTAATCAATATGGCATTTCAGCCGATGTCATTCCCTATAATTTTGTCTTCAAAGTACAAGATGATTACTGTCCTGTTCCAAAGATAAGTTATGTGACCGTTACCATTTATGTTGTCAATCCTGGGATAATCCCGGCCACTCAAATTTCTTGTATTGAAACCAATGATTTGGGTGATTTAACCGTAACTTGGAATCCTGTTTCCAATCCCTTGGGTACTTTTGTGGAATATCAGTTACATTCCGTAGAAAATGGACTTCTCCAAACCTTCACTGATATTTCAACCACTTCAGCCATTGTACCGGCTATAAATGCAGCAAATCATTTTTTTATTGGAGTTCGCAGTGGGTGTAATGGAAATATTACTAAAAATTCGGACACAATAGCCAATATACACTTAAACGTGGTGAACCCAAATAATGGAACCGCAATTTTGCAGTGGAATAAACCCAAATTAACACCTTTATCCAGCTACAGCGATTATTATCTTATTTATAGAGAATATCCTGCAGGTGTTTTTTCTTTAATTGATAGCACTTTGTATTCAACCACAACGTATAAAGACACTATCGATATTTGCCAAGCCTATATTTCATATCAAGTTATTTTACTTACAGAAGTGTGTGATTTTACCTCGAATATTGCGGGTGATGATTTTGAAGATATGTTAACTCCTGATATTCCATCGATTTTGTCGGCAGGAATAGATACAGCCACGTCAGAAATCTTATTAATTTGGAATCAAAATCAGCAACCCGATACTTATGGATATGTAGTTTATACCTTTGATGATGCTGGCTTTTTAGTAGAGCTAGATACCGTTTGGGGTATTTCAACCACATCTTACGCTTATGCTACTGACTTATCGTTGGGACCATTTTCTTATTCAGTAGCGGCATTTGATTCTTGCTATACTTCCTCCGTACCAGTCACTTATCAAACTTCTGCCAAAAGTCCCATTCATACTACAATGAAAATGAGTTCAACGGTCTTTATGTGTGAACAGGAGGTGGAGCTTTCATGGACAAAATATGGAGGGCAACCAGTCTCTGAATATCGAATTTTTGCCAAAAATAACGGAGCGTGGTCTCAGGTTAGCGCTACTTCCGATACAATTATTCGAATTCCGGTGAGTGGAGGAAGCGCTTATTGTTTTATTATTCAGGCCCTATTTATGAATGGGAATAAAGCTTTTTCAGATGTTTCCTGTTTTCAAGTTCCAATACCACAACAGCCGTCATTCCATTATTTTAAATTAGCCACGGTGGAGCAAGGTAAAATTGAATTACATGATTACATCGATGGGTCGGTTGGGGTGCAAGAAGTCATTTTTCAACGATTGAATTTTGATAATGCGTACGAAGAAATTGCGCGTGTCCCTGTCAATTCTGAAAATGTATTTTTTCTAGACACAGTGGCTGATGTGCGTGAAAAGGCGTGGCAATATAGAGCCCGATATGTGGATAGTTGTGGTACAACCGGAAACCCTGCTAATATAGTTAAAACAATATATTTAACGGGGGTAGCGGATGAAGTTGAATTGATTAATTTTATTCAGTGGTCTCCTTATGAGGGCTTCAACGGATCGATTATCGAATACCGCATCTATCGTGGGCCCAATGGAATTTTTGACCCAACTCCCATCGCCGTTGTTCCAAGTGGTCAGTTATCGTTTGAAGACGATGTGAAACAAGTAGATTTTAAAGGGGAAATTTGTTACCGAATTGAAGCCGTTGAAGCATTGAATTTTTACAATTTTGCTGAGAAAAGTCATTCTAATGATTTTTGTTTTGTGTATAAACCACTGATTTACATCCCTAATGCCTTTACGCCGGATGGAGATAATTTAAACGATGCGTTTTTACCTGTTTTAACGAATATAGATCCAGTCGAATACAATCTCAGTATATATAATCGCTGGGGTCAAGTAATTTTCGAAACAACAGATGCGCTAATTGGTTGGAATGGACAAATTCAACTTTCCGGTCTTGATGCAACCAATGACACCTATTTTTATCAAGTTCAAGTGAATGATGCTAATGGTGTACAAATTTCTAAACGTGGATTCGTTTCATTACTTCGGTAAGGTTTTTGTTTGGAAAACTGAATTATTTTAAGTAAGTTTGTTAATAAGAACTATATTGTCATGAAAAAATTTCTAGTTGCATTTTCATTTTTCCTTTCGTTAGCAGCCTTGGCTCAGGATGGAATTGTTATTACGTTGGATGGTCAAACAGTTGATATTTCAGGTGGAACACACCAAATGACTGCTCCAAGTAATGCTGTTTTTGATGTGCCTTTTGAGGTTGTAAACAATACTGGCCAAACGCATCAATGGGTTGTAACTCGTTTAAAAGTGAATGTTCCGACTGGATGGGCAGATGGTTTGTGTTGGGGTCACGGTACTGATCCATTTGGAGGCACGTGTTTTTCGTCTACTCAAATGGTTGGAAATCCTTGGTCTACACCGGGATCTCAATCTGTTCTTTTCAATATTGCAGATGGAGAATATGGTAAAATGAAACCGCAAATAAATCCAGATGATTTTACAAGCGGTCAAGCTCATTACCGATATTATCTTTCAGATCTCGGTTCTGGCTATTCAGATTCAGTGGATTTAATTATTGATTTCGTAGCCACTGTAAAACCAATTAAAGAAGATGTTACGGTTTCAATTGTACCTAATCCGGCTTCAGATTATATCAATATCACTGTAAATGGAATGGAAAATGGCACTCTGAAAATGGTGGATATTTTAGGGAATGTGGTATACAAAGATGTAATTGTAAACTCAAAATCAATCGCTACTTCCAATTTTAAAACAGGTGTTTATTTTGTGACCATCGATGCTCCTGGTTCCAAATCAATTAGTCGAAAGGTAATTATTCGCCACTAAGAATCCTCTCTTTTTTTAATCTATTTCAGGCTCATTGCCTTTAGCAGGGTCAATTTCATTCATTGCAATGGTTGCGGCAACAATTCCAACAATTGGAGCTGAGGAAGCAAGAATCCACCAAAATAATTGAATGAATAACTCAAGCGTGTTAGATAGGGTTAAGGTGTAATTAAAGAAAATCTTAAGGTCAACCGGTACAAATATCATGAAGTAGTATAAAAGCCCAATGGAAATGGCTAGTCCGCTGTGATTCCGAATAAAAACAATACTTTCATTTACACTTCTTCTTCTTCTTTCGTTTACATAATCCATAAAACTAAATCCGTAGTAATAGGCACAAATTACCACGTTTAGCCATTGCAAAGGACTCTCGCTTGGGTTTTTCCAAAAAATGAAAGCAATTAATTGAATAATTAGGAAATACAAGTAATACCAAATAAAATTTCGGATAATGAGTTTTACGGCACGTATGATATCCTCTTTGAATTGTTGCCAGCTATATGGTTGTTTT
>CAIUSK010000355.1 GCA_903901805.1 uncultured Flavobacteriales bacterium | reverse complement strand
ATCAATCTCTTTTTCTGGAGTGATGTTATGGTTTTTAACCTTAATTAAAAAGGATCCGGTTGCCTGATCATGACCTTTACCCTTTTTACAAAAATTTATTCCAGAAAATTTATTCCAATTATAATTTATATAGTTGATTCCATTAATTTCAACTATTACTTTTTCTTTTGGCATATCCGGTGGCAAATCATAACGGTAGCGAATAATTACTATCGAT
Source organism: uncultured Flavobacteriales bacterium (assembly GCA_903901805.1). Lineage (GTDB taxonomy): Bacteria > Bacteroidota > Bacteroidia > Flavobacteriales_D > Crocinitomicaceae > UBA952. The sequence goes on along the minus strand of CAIUSK010000355.1, from coordinate 1,725 downwards.
GCATCTTTAAAATTTAAAATAAAATCTCCTGTATCTTGAAAGTACTTATCTCGTTTAATACACTCAACATTATCTAATTCTGTGTGATTTAATAGTGATAAAGACAAATCGACAAAATGACAACATTCGCCAATAATTCTTCCTCCACAAACGTCCTCATCCAAAAGCCAATGAGTATTAGGAAGCCTTCCTGCATTAATTATCATTTCAATGTTAGCTTTTTGCCCACTTAATTTCTTCCTAATTAAATTGGTCCAGGGCGCTGCAGACCTATTATATCCCACAGCGTAAATTGATTTATTTGACAACATTAATTTCCTGGCATTAACTAACTGCTCAATCGAAATAACTAAAGGTTTCTCTATCCAAACTGGCAATGACAAATCGATTGATTTTTTCAATAACTCAAAATGAGTTTGATGAGGAGAAGTAACACAAACAACATCAATACTTTTGTAAAAATCCAACTCATCAGTAGTTATTAAATCTATCTCAAATTTATTTTGAGCAACATACAAGGACAACCCCTCTCTTCCTAGCAATGATGAAACATATCCTATTTTAGATCTATTAATAGTCGGTATTAAAGTTGACATAGCAAAATTACCTGTCCCAATGAGTCCAACTTTAATCTTGGATTGATTTTTTAGTTGTTTTTCTTTTAAAAATGTCTGACTACAATTTACAGTTGACCTGTCATAATTGATTAATTTGGAGAAAAACATAGAATCACTCGGAAATGAATAAATTCTATTCGCTTCATCAAAACGTATCTCTTCAGAAATTAGATCAAGTACGTAAACTTTATTTGACGTTAACAAATCAAAAAAATGTTTAATATTACAATAGGAACTTCCTTCGCCTTTATGGTTCTTATCACCACTTGAATTCGAAACAACTAACTCAATTTGTTTTTTAAAAAAATTATCTCTAATTAATCTTAAACCAATTACACCAGATGAAACTATTTTTCCTTTTCTTTTAGTATAGAATGTTGCTTCATTAACAAGGCTACTAGATGTAGACGCGGCCGCTATTATAGTTGCGTCAGACCCTTTGCCTTCTGTGTGATGTAAAACTGTTTCAGTTAAATTACCTTTAATACTGATAGCACCATACTTTTCCGCTAATTCGATTTTCCTTAAATCTAAATCAAAAACTAAACATTTATATCCTTTAGCTATCAGAATTCTCAATGTTATTTGACCTAATAAACCTAAACCAATCAAAACAACAAATTTTGATCCTTCTGGAATACATTTAATACTTTGCATCGCAATACCCCCTAAAGATCCAAATGTAGCAGATTTAGAATCCAATTTTTCGGGTATCTCTACACACATATTGTAATCTATCAAAGCTTCTTCTTGGTGACAAGAATTCGTAAAAACCCTAGACCCTTTTGTTAAATTATATTTTTTACTTGCATTTGTCACCAACCCTACTGCTGAATAGCCCATAACCATAGGGAAGTCTAATTTATTTTTAACAGCATTAAAAGTGGCTATAAAACCGCTTGATTTTATTTTATTTATTACTTCTTTAACTTTGTCTGGTTGCTGTCTTGCTTTATCAATCCAACCCACTTTCCCAAAATTCACAACTGAAGATTCCGTACCAGTACTAATAAGACTATATTCATTTGATACCCTAATTTTATTTGAATTATCAGTTGGAGACGGAATATCTAAAATATCAGTCTTACCTGTTTTTAAGTTTTGAGTT
>CAIUSK010000354.1 GCA_903901805.1 uncultured Flavobacteriales bacterium | reverse complement strand
GTGTTTTGGGCATTGAAATAACAACAACATGATACTTTTTTCTCATTTCGCCAACATCAAAATTGTTAAGCGTAACTGGAATAATCCCTTGATCAGGAAAGTCAAAAAACAAAGGGACAGGTTGAGAACCTTGGCAAAAAAGTAATATCGGTTTTTTGATATTGAAATTGGTATCTGCGACTACAAAATCTATCGTGTCTTTTTCGAGGGTTAATTGAAAATGGGTATACCCTTCTGCGATTTTCGGGCTTGAAACTTGTGCGAATAAGATGACATTAAATGTCGATATTAAGCAGAGAAGAAGTGTTTTTTGAATCATTCAGCAAAATTTGGTTTGAAACTAAGGATTAAAACGATTTAATTATTGTAATTATTGAGGAGGATCATTGGTGAATAGTACATTGGATTTAAAAATATTAATTCTTCTCATACCGCTTATTCATGAGGTCCAAATATGATTCAATTGATTGAAGACTGAAATACATGCGATAAGCATTGACAAATTCCAAGGATCGAGTCTTTTTGGGTTTAAATTTATTGAAGGTTGCATCTAATTCTACTTGACTTCCAAATAATTGAGCTTCGTTCGAATTGACTTTTACACGATCATACAATAAGGCATAGTTGGGAGGGTAAATGTTACCCTTTATTAAATCTTTTTTAATTAGTATTAGACATCTTTTTTGAAAATCTAAATTCATATCGGCATGTTGTGCAATAAGAAATGAAGCATTCTCTCCACTTTTACCAACTTCTTTATATCCCAACCAGCCATATATAGAAATTAAACTATCAAGTTTGATTTGGTTTAACGAGTCGATTGTATTTACTGATACATTTGGGTTTCCACGACCTTGTCTGTAGGCTTGGTCTTGTTCCCGCATCTCTAATAAAGTTTTTAAAACTTCAGGGTACCGGCAAGTTGAATCACTGTGTTCGAAAGAAAAAGTGTTTTTTTTAAACTGATTTCTCACTACTTCATCTGGAGCAATAACCTCATAAAGTGGGATTTGTTTTATTTGATCTACATATAGATAATAGCCACCGTTTTTAATGTGATTTTTAAAATAATTCCGCGCAGAGCTTGTATCACCAACAAGTAAGTAACATAAACTCTTTTTAATTGGCCAAGCTAAATCAAACTGATTTTTAGGTTTGCAATCCTTGAAATAGATAAGTGCATTTTCATATTCACCAATGTTGAAAAGAGAATCGGCTTTCCAAAATGTTACTATCTCCTTTTGGTTTAGTGCTAATTCGAATTTTGTTTGCGCAGTTAAAGTCCCGATGAAGAAGGGCAGTATTAAAAATAGTAGGAGGTATTTAATCATCAAAAAGGGTTTGTTTTTAAACTAATTACGAAGTTACATCCTTCTATCAAAACCAAAGAAAAAACGAATGCCGAGTTGTTTTTGTATTTTGATTTTTTCGTTGTCCACGCTCCATTTTTGCATATGTATTTCAGCCCGATTTTGCTCTACAATCATCATTAAATCAGTGTTTTTAGTATCAACATAAGTTTGATACTTTGCGAATGGAGTAAAACCTAATATATTATAATAGGCTGTATTTAGCTCAAGAGTACAGTCATCCCAAGTATTTTTAGAATCTTGATTCCAATGAATACTAGTTTCTTTTAACAATGCGTATTCACTGGGTTGTAAATATCCATTTTCTACAGCCTTCAAAAGAAACGGATGGAATTTTGGGAAAGAGCAACGCGAATGGAGTAGAACAGAAAATGAAAATTTAGAAACAAAATCATTCTCCATCACTTCAGGTTCATAACTACCGAACATTTTTATTGAAGCCTGTACATATTGATCCACCATGTTATTTCTTTTTAAAAAATCCTCATAAATGGAATCGCTAGCAATACCTATCATGTTTTCATTAGGGAATTGACCTTTAGAAAGAAAATCATTAAATAAATAAGTCCTAAATTCATTTTCAAGATTATAATAGGCTTGATGTTGTTCTGGTAGATTAGGTCTGAGAAGAATTTTAATACTATCCGCAGCAAAACAATATTTGTAAACCCGCTCACGTGTCATAAGATCATAGATCGGTGTCTTACAAGAACTATAAATTGAAGCTATCTCATGGTAAAGACCGGTCTTTTGAATGTTATTAAAAATGCTCCCCGAATTGATCGCAGAAAGAGGCATGCCAAGTTCAAAGGAAAGTTTTAAGTATTTTTTAACTAGTTCATTGTTTTTCAAATAGTATGCAATTTCGGCTGCTATGTAGGCGTCTTTGGCAAAGTACTTTGCTTTTTTAATCTTAAATGCTTGGTCGTAAAATTTAAAACATTCCTGATTCTGTTTAATAACAAAGGTTTCTTCAGCCAAATTAACCAAGTCATAATATTCATTTTGACTACCAAAACATATTGTTGAATAGATAATAACTAAGAATAGAATTAATTTTTGAATCATTTTATTACGATTGGTTTTTACCCGATTTATTCAGAACGAATAAACTTCTTAAGATATTATAAATCCCTTGTTTAATAGGGGTAAATAATTTACTTACCTTTAATTGGTACAACTTGATAAAATTAAATTACCTTAAGCCAATTCAATATATTAAAGATAAACCAAACTCTATTAAAATCAATCCACTTTAGCAACCCGTCTGCTTGTGATGCCTTTTGATGTGGTGATTTGAAGTAAGTAGCTTCCCGTGTTCAATTCAGCCAAATTGATATCGGATTGAAACTCTGTTTTTAATAATTGACCGTTTACAGAGAAAACTTGTATTTTTTCTACTATGGCATCCGTGCTCACATGCACGCTTCCTGATGTAGGATTGGGATAAACAACCAAATCAAGTGCTGCTGTTTCGTTGATTCCAACCGGATCTTCACTGCGCACTTGTATGTCGTCTAAATACAATTTAAATCCATCAAACGTTCTCAAAACAAATGCCACGTAAATGGTTGAATCATTGTATCCTGATGTACTCAAATTCACTTCGCGATTGGTCCACTCAAAATTTTCTTGTTCGATATTGCCAATCGTATCAGTGAAACTAGCCAAT
>CAIUSK010000353.1 GCA_903901805.1 uncultured Flavobacteriales bacterium | reverse complement strand
GGTTTCAAAAAGTGAAACAGATGTACCTATTTCGAAGTTTAAAATATGAATAATAGTAATAGCAGCAGACACAAGACTACCAACTAACCCAAATAGTTTGATGCTATTTCGGGGAATTAAAAAGGAAATTAATCCCAAAACAACTGATGTAATTAGAAGTTCCACAGCTCGATATAAATTAAATAATAACTAATTAAACCAACGATACCCAAAATCATCCAGAAAAAATAACTAGATAAAATTCCAGTTTGAATTTTACGTATTTGAGATCCTGAAAAACTGATCATGTGAGTCAAAAGGCCAATTCCTCTGACTAAAATATTGTTTTCAATAAATGGCAGTACTTTTGAAGCCTTCCATTCAATTGGTTTTACAAATAAAGCATGATATATCTCATCAAGATATAATTTTTTGGACGAAAGATTTTCCCATCCGGTAAAGTCATGTTCATCCTTGGTTATTTTTTGTTTTGAAACATACATCCAGTAAGAAATTCCAATGATTAGAAAAGTAATAATACTCGTTCCAATCATAATTCCAATGGCAGAACTTGTTTCTAAATGGTGTGGATGAATTTTGTCTAATCCAAACGTTCCATGATTAAGGAAGTTATCTAACCAATGAGCTCCATTTGATACAATAAAATCGGGTAAATTCAAGGCGCCTCCCAACACGGAGAAAACTGCTAAAACGATTAATGGGAAAGTCATCACGCCCGGACTTTCATGTAAATGTTCTTGCGTATGATGATCACCTCTAAATTGTCCAAAGAAAACCAGGAAATACATTCGAAACATGTAAATAGCGGTTAAAGAAGCGGATAAAATCAATAAAGAAAAAATCAACGGGCCATGAACAAAACCTGCGGCTAAAATTTCGTCTTTTGAGAAAAAACCTGATAGTAACGGGAAGCCAGCAATAGCAAGTGTACCAAGTAAAAAAACGAGGTGTGTCACCGGCATATATTTCTTTAGGCCACCCATTTTGGTAATATCTTGTTCATGATGATTTGCATGAATAATACTTCCAGAACCTAAGAATAGAAGTGCTTTAAAAAATGCATGTGTTGTTACGTGAAAAATGGCCACGGTATATGAACCTAATCCAAGTGCAACAAACATTAAACCCAACTGTGAAACCGTAGAATAAGCGAGCACTTTTTTAATATCATTTTGACGCATTGCAATAAACGCAGCAACCAACGAAGTAGCAAGTCCAATGTACAAGATTATATTTTGTGTATATGGTGCCAATTCAAAAAGGAAATTTGAACGAACGACAAGATAAATACCCGCAGTTACCATTGTTGCTGCATGAATTAATGCAGAAACGGGAGTTGGTCCGGCCATTGCATCTGGCAACCAAGTAAATAATGGAATTTGGGCAGATTTACCAGTAGCTGCAATAAACAAACACAATGTAATTCCAATAATAGCAACAGAATCAGAGGCAATTGAAAGTGATTTCATTTTTTCAGCAATCACAGAAAATTCAAGTGAGCCAAATTGATTAATTAGTAAAAAACAACCGATTAATAAACCCAAATCACCTATACGGTTCATTACAAAAGCTTTCCGTGCTGCAAGTGTATTGAGAAAACCTTTTTGTTTGTCGTTGTAATGAAAACCAATTAATAAATACGAACAGATTCCAACACCTTCCCATCCAAAAAAGAGCATAAAATAACTGCTACCCAATACCAAAATTAACATGGAGAAGATGAATAAATTCAAATAAGTAAAGAATTTATAAAACCCAGGATCTCCTTTCATATATCCCATTGAGAATATATGTATTAACGAACCAATACCAGTTATTATCATTGTCATCCAAATCGCAAGTGAATCCACTTGTAATCCGGCAGTCAATGTGAGATTGGATAATTTTAGAATTGAAAAAAGAGGGATATTTACGATTGACTCGAGGGAAAGAAATATGATGAAAGAAATAACAAACGGTATTGCAACCATAAGAGTACCAATTGTTCCAACAACGGTTTCGGACAAATTTTTTCCAATTGTTCCATTTAGTATACCCCCAATAAGTGGAAAAAGTAAAACTAATAGTATTAAGGTTTCAGTTCCCATCGATTACCCGTTTAAATTGTTAAATAAGTCTGCGTCAATATTCCTTTTATTTCGGTAAGCAAGAATCAGAATAGATAATCCCACTGTAGCTTCAGCTGCTGCAACAACCACAATGAAGAAAACAAAAATTTGCGCATCACCTTGATTGAAATATGTTGAAAATGCTACCAATAAAAGATTTACCGAGTTTAGCATTAATTCAATACACATCAACATGACAATCATATTTTTGCGTGTCATAAGTCCGATTGCTCCAATAGAAAAAAGAATGGAGGAAAGAATCACGTAGTAATCTACGGTTAATCCCGGTGTTATAGATAAAACTGTTGGCATAACTAATCTATGTGTTGTTTTTCTCTTTTGGCAAGCAATACAGCTCCAACCATTGCAGAAATAAATAAAATCGAAGAAATTTCAAAAGGAACAACGTATTTAGAGAACAAAAGAGTTCCTAAATTTTCTACTAATCCAATGTCACCTTTAATTATTGTATGGTTAAATGTTAATCCGTCTTTCAACGCTGCCAAGATCACAAGTAGAAGGGCACCTCCTGCAATAATAGCAGTGAAGGATACATAATTGTTTGTTTTGGGTTCGTCTACTTTGTTCAAGTTTAACAGCATAAGTACGAAAAGGAAAAGCACCATTATGGCACCAGCATAAACGATAATATTAACAATTGCCAAAAATTGAGCGTTCATTAATATGAAATGTCCCGAAATAAAGAAAAATGTAATTACTAAGTAAAGTACGCTTCTAATTGGGTGTTTGCTGAGAATTACCATCAGTGCTGAACCGATAGTCATTCCTCCCAATATTATTGATATTAGTTCTAATGTCATATTGCTCCTCTTTTTCCTGTATTTTGTCTTAAGGTAATGTCGATTCTATCGTCCATTGATTCGACCAATTTATCTTTCCCATAAATAAAGTCCACTCGTTCAAATTCGGTTGGAACGATTCTATCTGTAAGAAAAATTGCCTCTTTTGGACATGCCTCTTCACATAGCCCACAAAAGATACATCTCAACATGTTAATTTCATAGGTTGAAGCATATTTTTCTTCTCTATATAAATTTTCTTCGCCACGTTTTCTTTCATCCGCTACCATTGTTATCGCCTCAGCCGGACATGCAACTGCACACAATCCGCAGGCAGTACAATTTTCTCTTCCTTCTTCATCACGTTTCAGTACATGTTGTCCTCTATAAACAGGTGCAAATACTCGAACTTCTTCTGGATATTTTATAGTTTTTTTGCGTGTGAGGATGTGTTTCATAGTAATCATCATCCCACTAAAAATAGCAGGTAAATACAGTTTCTCAATGAATGTCATTGGTTTGTCAGAAACAACTTTTTTCCTATTAGTGAAGCTTTCCATTTCTTTTAATTTTTAGAACCAACCTTTATTGAAGGCGATTACCACTGCTGTAATTAACATATTAATTATCGCAACCGGAATTAGAGTTTTCCAACCCAAATGCATTAATTGATCAAATCTAAAACGTGGAATTGTCCATCGAATCCACATGAAAACAAATATGAATAAAAATGTTTTAGTAAAAAACACAAGTACACCAAGAATAGCAAGGATATTTCCATCAAAATAATCCATTCCCGGAAAATTATATCCTCCAAAGAAAAGAATCGCCATTAGGGCAGAAGAAATAAACATGGAAACGTATTCTGCAAATAAAAATAGGCCTAGTTTCATGGAGGAGTATTCTGTATGATAACCACCAACTAGTTCAGATTCGCACTCCGCCAAATCAAAAGGAGCTCTGTTTGTTTCAGCGAGTGAACAAATAAAGAAAATCAAGAAACAAACGGGTTGATAAAAGATATTCCAATTCATCCCGTGTTGACTTTTCACAATATCAGTTAAGCTCAAGCTTCCGGTATGTAAAATTATGGTAATCAATGAAATACCCATCGCTAGCTCGTATGAAATCATTTGGGAGGAAGCCCGTATTGCACCAAAAAGTGAGTACTTATTATTGGAAGCCCAACCACCAATCATGATTCCATAAACTCCAATAGAAACAACTCCAAAAATGAATAAGATTCCAATATTAAAATCAGCAATTTGAAGGGTAATTTGTCTTCCAAAAATTTCAATAGGTGGACCCCATGGAATTATTGTACTCGTTATTAATGCCGTAAACATGGAAATTCCTGGACCCATAATAAATAACCATTTGTCTGAGTTTTTTGGTATGAAATCTTCTTTCATAAACATTTTTACCCCATCTGCAATTGGTTGAAGTAAACCGAATGGTCCAGCGCGATCAGGTCCAATTCGATCTTGAATCCATGCCGCCAATTTTCGTTCGAAATAAGTAGAATACGCTGCAATACCTAATGATATTAGGAAAACGATTACTACCAGTGAGAATTTTTCTATTAAAAGCGCCGTATCCATTATTCAATATTTTTTGTTGGCGAATCTATTTTTGTTTCATATTTCCCTTGAGAAATTACCGAATGACGATCTACTACTCTTGGTCCGGTTACGTTCCATTTTGCAGTATCTTTTTTCTCAAATCTACATTCGTTACATATCCACCCTGGTTTTCCTTCAATATCTTCTACTTCTCCGTATGTATCTTTTCGCGCAGTAACTCGATATACTTCATTACCGAACATCCATAGAACTACTTTTCCGGAACATTTTGTACAACTGCATTCTGCTTCCATAGGTTTCAAAAACCAAACACGACTTTTGAAACGAAATGTTTTATCAGTCAAAGCACCAACCGGACAAACATCGATCATATTTCCAGAAAAATCATTATCGATGGCATTTTCAATATAGGTGCTGATTTCAGCATGTTCACCTCTGTTTAATACTCCGTGAACTCGATTTTCTGTTAAATTATTCGCAACGTGAACGCATCGATAACAAAGAATGCATCGATTCATGTGTAATTTAATGGTGTCACCAATATCTATTGGGTCAAACGTTCGTTTTTCTTCTTCGTATCTACTTTTCTGCGAACCATGTTCGTATCCTAAATCTTGTAAATGACATTCACCTGCTTGATCACAAACTGGACAATCTAATGGATGATTCGCTAATAAAAACTCAACAACCCCACCACGATTTTCGTGAACCTTTTCGGATGTTTTGTTTTTTACAATCATGCCATCCATCACATTCGTAGAACAAGATGCAACCAATTTAGGCATTGGTCTTGGGTCTGCTGTAGAGCCTGCAGCAACTTCCACTAAACACGTTCTACATTTACCTCCAGTTCCAGGTAGTTTGCTGTAATAACACATCGCAGGAGGAACAACCTCACCACCAATTTGCCGTGCTGCATTAAGTATCGTAGTACCTGGTTCTACTTCTACCTCAATATTATCTATAGTAACTTTAATCATAACTCCCGATCTATGCGCTTACAGGTTCTTTACTTAACCCAAAGTTTCTTGTTTGTGATTCTTCTTTATTTGTTACGTGCCATTCAAATTCTTCTCTGAAATGATGAATAGCGGCAGCTACAGGCCAAGCAGCGGCATCACCTAATGGACAAATCGTATTTCCTTCAATTTTTTTATTGATTTCGGCTAATAAATCAATATCTCTTAAATTCCCTTGGCCATTTTCCAAACGATAAAGTACTTTTTCCATCCAACTTGTACCTTCGCGGCATGGAGAACATTGCCCACAAGACTCATGAGAATAGAATCGAGCAAAATTCCATGTGTTTCGAACTATACATTGATCTTCGTCAAACACAATAAATCCACCTGAACCTAACATAGATCCTGTAGCAAACCCACCGTCAGAAAGACTTTCATAGGTCATTAAACGATCTTCACCAGCAGCCGTTTTGGTTACTAGGTAATGTGGTAAAATAGGAACTGACGATCCGCCAGGAATACATGCTTTTAACTTTTTACCATTGGCCATTCCACGACAATAATCATCGCCGTATATAAATTCTTCAACTGATAAACCTAAATCAATTTCATAAACTCCTGGACGAGCCAAATTTCCACTTGCTGAAATTAACTTAGTTCCAGTACTTCTTCCAATTCCAATTTGAGCATAGGCATCACCTCCATCATTCACAATTGGAACAACTGCGGCAATACTTTCAACATTATTTACAACTGTAGGACATCCCCACAATCCTTTTACAGCAGGGAATGGAGGTTTGATTCTAGGATTTCCACGTTTTCCTTCCAATGATTC
>CAIUSK010000352.1 GCA_903901805.1 uncultured Flavobacteriales bacterium | reverse complement strand
CGATTAATTTAATTTACTCGATGTATGAACAAACATTGACAACAGGAAATATTCCAGAGAGAGCTGAGGTGTTTCCGCTTTTTCCTTTCGAACTGTGTTCTCGCCCTTGCAATTATACTGTAGCAGCATTTGTTGTAGAGCAATTATTGATGGCTGATAATTTAAATCAAAAGTAATAACCATGCGACGTCCCTACCGAAAACACCTCGTTTTAATCAGCAACAAATACATCCCTGTCAAAAATTGGTATCGAGATAATTTGCAATTATTTCAACATATTAAAGGCATTCCAACATCCGAACAAATAGGTGTGGTTTTAAAGCAGCAGGGTTTTCAGCGTACAGAATCTGAAACCGAAGTTATTTACAGGTAGTATTTTCCTTCCCCGAAGATTTCTAAAAAACCGCTGGGTAGAGTTTGTGATTGAGTTTGAGTAGCTAATTTAACTTTCCCCTAATTTACTCAAAATTTCCGGTAGAAACTCATTGAGTTTTGAAAAGGCAAACCATTTCTTACCTAGGTCTTTCAGGGAAGCACCAATGTGATAAAGCTCATTTCTATCTATAATTAGAAAACGGTCATGGCTTTCGCTTAGTTCTCTAACGAAAATAGGTTGATATTGACTATTATGTTTATCTAAATCTAACTCAAGAATCTTCGTTATTTTTTTAGTGTAAATGATTGCTTTCACATTTTGGGAACGTTTACTGAGATGCATGAGTACAGATTCATCGATGTAATTGTCAATAAGAATAATTTCTTTCTTTGCGGTACGAATAATTTTTGACATTAACTCATAAGCATCGAAGATTTGTCCATCGAAAAAAACGCCTTGGGTGGGGATAGAATTTGTATTTTCCAACGCGCGGAATATTTTATCAATTCTTTCATTTGATTTTAGTTGATTGAGTTCAACTTGATTAAGGCGTTGAAAAACAGAAGCATTGTTCAACATAAACTTGCGCATTGAAACAAAGGCCTTGATAATATGAATACTGACTTCTACAGCTGCATCTGTATTCAAAACGGCAGATAACATAGTAACACCATGTTCTGTAAAAACCCAAGGCAGGTACTTTCTATGTTTACCTCTGCTTGTCTTTTCATTTAAGGTGCCAATTTGGAACCTTAAAGTTTCCCATTCTTTATCATTCAATTGAAAAGCAAAATCTACTGGAAATCTATTCAAATTTCTACTTACGGATCTGTTTATATATTTTGTTTCAGTTTGATACATCCTTGCTAAGTCACTATCAAGCATTACTTGTTTTCCTCTAATCGTAAAGATTTTTGAATGTATTTCCTCCCTTTTTAAAAGATTCATTGGTTGCTGGTGTTAACATTTTTACTTGAAGTTAGTGAAAAATGCCATTTATTGCAATAAAATAGGTTATGAAAATTGACCAACAATCAAATTCATTTTTTTCAATTCCTCTTTTAAAAAATCAAATAATTTGTGTTCCATTTGTTGATGGATTAGCGGTCTTCTATTTTTTGTTGACCAAACAGCATGAACCCAAATTTTTGAATACGACTTTGACATTTTGATTCGTTTTTATACTAAATAATTTGATTATTTAATAATCATAATTTTGATTATTTTTTCGTATATTTAAATAAAAATACATCTATGAAGAAGGTAATTATTGTTAAGGGTGTGTCATTGACTTTATTCCAAATAAACAATGCTGATTTTGTATCTATTTCAGATATGATTAAGGCAAAAGATGGGAATTACTTTATATCTGATTGGTTGAGAAATAGAAATACCATTGAGTTTCTTGGTTTTTGGGAAAAAGTAAATAATCCAAATTTTAATTGTGGCGAATTCGACATAATTAAAAGTAAAGCTGGTTTGAATAGTTACCGTTTAAGCGTTAAAGATTGGGTTGAGAAAACAAATGCCATTGGAATTTTTGCTAAAACTGGCCGATATGGTGGAACATACTCTCACATTGATATTGCGTTAGAATTCGGAATGTGGATTAGTGCTGAATTTAAAGTTTACCTAATCAAAGAATTCAAGAGACTCAAAGAATCCGAAACCAATCAACAAAAACTCGAATGGTCAGTAAAACGAATGATCTCTAAAATCAATTATCATATTCACACAGATTCAATCAAAGAAAACTTGATTCCGAATACACTAACAAAGGAACAAGCGGCAATTCTTTATGCCAACGAAGCCGATATGTTAAATGTCGCATTGTTCAGTATGACAGCATTACAGTGGCAGTATTCAAATCCGAACTCCGAGGGTAACTTGCGTGATCAAGCAACTTTGGAACAACTAGTTGTTTTGAGTAATATGGAAAGTATAAACGCTTTATTGATTCAGCAAGGATGCTCTTCGTAAGAAAGAATTATTCAATTAAACCTTGTGGCAATAACACAGATGAAGTCATTGATGACAGCTAAAGGATTGAAGTTTTTAGGTAAAAATTTGAATGAATAAATTTCAAATTGAAATATCATTTCCCTAAAACAAAATGCAAATAATTGTCTTTATGAATTACTTCATATGATGCATCTTTGTAATTATTTTTCCAAGCAGTGGGGATTTTAACCTTGTTTTTATTCCATTTGAATTCAAAGGCTGCCAAATTGGTTCCAGATTCTTCAATTAGATCAATCTCTTGTTGGTCATAGGTGCGCCAATAATAGGTGTTAACTCTTCTTTTTAGGTAAGCATTTACTTTCATTCGCTCTGCCATTAGGTAGTTTTCCCAAAGTTGACCGGTATCGTTACGCAAATTGAGTGGATTATAATTTCTGATTAACGCATTTCGTATACCATTATCATAAAAATACCAGCGATTTGATTTGCTGATTTCTTTTCGCAAATTACGACTAAAACCTTTAACGGGATAGATTATAAATACTTTTGAAAGAAGATCTAGGTAAGATTCAATGGTGTTTCGGCTTATACCTTTCAAATTCATGGCCAATTCATCGATACTCACCTCATGGCCAATCTGAAAGGCAACCAACCTCAATAAATCAATAATCTTATCTGCCTTTTTTATTCCTTCGTATGCTAAAATATCTTTCAATAAATAACTACTAATTAACTCCTCTAAATAATCCTTT
>CAIUSK010000351.1 GCA_903901805.1 uncultured Flavobacteriales bacterium | reverse complement strand
CAATGGATTGCACCTAATGAAATAAAACCGGAAATTTCGTGGAACATTGGTGGTTCGGTTGTTCAAGAATTCAAATTATTCAATCAAAAGGGAAGTTTAACGGTAGATTTGTACCGAACATGGTTTGAAAATCAACTAATTGTTGATAGAGACGAGTCCGTAAATGCCATTGTGTTTACCAATTTAGAAAATAGCTCTTTTTCAAACAGCTTTCAATCCGAGTTAAGTGTTTCACCGCTAAAAAATTTCGATATTCGAGTGGCATACAAATACTTGGATGTCAAGGCTCAATATGGTGGACAAATGCGTCAACAAGTAATGATTCCCAAACATCGAGGTTTTGTAAACCTTGCCTATTTCAGCAGAAATAAGCGTTGGGAATATGATTTAACCTGTACTGTTTATGGTATTTCGCGTTTACCCGTGCAGGACGACCCGAATAATCCAAGTAATCAATTATTTGATCAAACAAGCGAAGTATATCCAATGCTAAACGCACAAATCACGCATGTATTTAAGCGCTGGGATTTTTATCTTGGAGGAGAAAATTTGACTAATTTTAAACAGAAGAATCCAATCATTGATACACAAAATCCTTTTGGATCTAAATTTGACGCTACAACTATTTGGGGACCTGTTATGGGGATTAATATTTATGCAGGTTTGAGGTATTCAATCAAACAGAAAAAATAAAGTTGAAATAAAATTTTAAATTATGAAAAAGTATCTTTTATCGCTTGTGATTTTCTTTATTTACGGAATTTCATTTAGCCAAAAAGCAGAAACTAGCGTAATTCAAACCTCTGCTCAATGTAACGATTGCAAGGAACGAATTGAAGGTAAATTGAACTACACAAAAGGGATTAAGTTCGCTGAATTGGATATGGAATCGAAAAAAGTAACGGTTAGCTACTCTACAAAGAAAATTTCACTTCAAAAAATCAAAGAAACGATTGCCGCTATTGGTTACGATGCAGATGAAGTAAAAGCGAAACAAGAAGATGTTTTAAAATTACCCAAATGTTGTCAGCCCAACGGGATGGAAAATCATAAAGATTAGAGTGCGCTTGGATTTATTTTGATTCGATAAACATTTTATAGATCATACCATCTGATAATCCAATTTTCGGAACTGAAATTTTGTTATTCTCCAACTTTTGCATCAAGAATAAATATATTTCAAGAGCAGGAACAATTACATCAGCTCGATCAGGTTTTAAATGAAACTTATCCATGCGCTCTTCAACAGATAATTTCCGAATGGAATCGTACAGTGATTTCATTTTTTTTAGTTCAACAGGCTGATTGTCTTTCAATCCAATGATCTTGTGAATTTTATTAATATTTCCACCCGTTCCGAAAAGTTGATGAGGAATTGATTTATCCATGTTTTGCTCAAGCCATTGACCCATTTCTTGCCAGATCCCTTCTGCTACCTTATTTTTTAGGATACGAATTGTCCCTATTTCAAATGATTGAGAGGCTATTTTCTGCCCTGATTCAAAAATACTAATCTCCGTGCTCCCGCCTCCAACATCAACTACAATAAATGGATTTAACTTATCAAAATCGAGTAATAAAAATGTTCCAAAAATTAGATCCGCTTCCTCTTGGCCTGAAATGACTTCTATTTCAACATCCGTTTTATTTTTGATTTTCTGAATTATTTTATCTGCATTTTTTGATTCGCGCATGGCAGATGTTGCGACTGCTCGTAGTTTTTCGACATTAAAAATACCTGCAATTAATTTGAAGGATTTTATGGTATCTAGGGTATTTTTATATTTTTCCTTTGAGATTTTTCCAAATTCAAAAACATCCTCACCCAAACGCAAAGGAATACGCGTATAGGATATTTTCTTCACATAAAAATGATTTTGTTCTTGACAAACCTCACCCACCAATAATCTAGCTGCATTTGTCCCTATATCTATCGCCCCAAACTTCATGTCTTATAATAATTGATTCGCTAAGTTAGCTAATTCTGACCGTTCTCCCTTTTCCAACATTACATGACAAAATAAATCTTGTCCTGATAATCGATCAACAAGATACGCTAAACCATTTGAATTCTCATCCAAATAAGGTGTGTCAATTTGCTGTACATCACCCGTAAATATGATTTTGGTGTTTTCACCGGCCCTTGTGATAATAGTTTTTACTTCATGCGGAGTCAAATTTTGGGCTTCGTCAACAATAAATAATATATTCGAAAGGCTTCGACCGCGAATAAAAGCTAATGGAGTAATAATAATTGATCCCGTTTCCTCCATATCCGTAATTACTTTTAACTTCTTTTCATTCGGACCAAATTGAGCTTTGATAAATTTTAGATTATCCCACAGTGGCTCCATGTAGGGACCGATTTTATCATTCGCATCGCCGGGTAAAAAACCAATGTCCTTATTAGATAATGGTACAATTGGCCTTGCCAAAATAATTTGATTGAAGTTTTTCATTTGTTCCAAGGAGGCTGCTAAAGCCAACAACGTTTTTCCGGTTCCAGCAACTCCTTGCAAAGCAACCAGTTTAATTTGTGGATCCAACAATGCATGAAAAGCAAATGCCTGCTCTGCATTTTTTGGCTTGATGCCGTAAACATATTCTTTTTCTATACGCACAATCTCATCCACAGACCGATCATAAAAACACAAACAAGAATTTTTCCCGTTTTTTAAAATATAATAGGCATTGGTTTTCTTCTTCTTACCTAAAATTCCATTCTCTAAAATAGACCCTTTTAAGAAAATTTCTCGGATAATATCAGCATCTACATGATCAATTGTCTGTGCACTTTTGGAGGTTATTTCCTTCAAATTCACTTTTCCAGTTTGATAATCTTCGGCTACTACTCCAATCGCTTTTGCTTTTATTCTCAGATTGATGTCTTTGGTAACTAATACTATCTTTTTTTTCGGTTCTTGTTCTTGTAAAACCAATGCAGAATTAATGATTTTATGATCATTCTTTTGTGATGAATAAATTTGTTCCGCATTAATATTTTCTGGATTATAGTCCATTATTATTTTGAACTTACCCTTTTTACTTCCCAAACTAATCCACTCTTGGAGCAAATTAGTGGTTGATAATTTATCGATGAATCGAATTACCTCCCGAGCAGAGAAGTTTTTAGTGTCATTTCCTAATTTAAATTTATCCAACTCTTCCAAAACTGTAATGGGTATCGCCACATAATTCTCTTCAAAATTTAAAATAGATTCGTGATCATGAAGCAGTACAGATGTATCTAATACAAAGATTTTTTTTGGATTTGACATAGCGTTTAATTAATATTTTGGTAAAGTTAAAAAAAGTTTAACCCGACAATTTGCCAAATTCAATTTTTCATATTAACGTTCTATAAATTTGGTTAACAATGAGTTAATTAAATATACATATACTTTTCACATAATAGAAATAATCTATTGATACGCTATCCGTTGTTTTGTATCCAAATTATATATCATGAAAAATTTTCTTTTTTTACTAATTACGTTTGGTTTTACCCTTGTTGGTTTTACCCAAAGCACGGTTGCCCTTTGGAATTATAATACGATTACAGGAGCACCAGCGTCTCCAACTGCGGATATTGGAACAGGGAGTTCGCAAGTTATTGGTTCAATGGTTGTTGCAACTGCAGCCACAGGAATGGACCCAGTAATCAATAATGGTTGCGGTGCTCAAAATGGATTGAGTCCTGGGGCGTGGGCATTTACCGCTTCACCCGGACTAACCAATGAAAGCAGCGGTGTGCAATACAATGCATCAACTGTTGGAATACAAAACATTCTTTTTACGTGGGATCAACGTTGGTCTAATACGGCAGCGAATACCATTCGTTTGCAGTACACCTTAGATGGTACAACATGGACAAATTTTACTATGACAACAGCAAATACAACCTTTTGTAATGGGTCTATTGACAACGGTCGTTTTCAAAACAATGGTGTAGGTGATCAGTACAGAAGAATTAAAGCGGATTTCTCTGCAATAACTGGTGCAAATAACAATGCAAATTTTGGAGTTCGAATTCTAGCTGCAAATTACCAGACTACCACTGAGTTTAGACAAACTTCAAATCCTGCCTTGATAGCTACAGGAGGAACTTGGAGATTTGATAATGTTTCTATTCAAGGTGGAGCCAATGTTTCGATAGCTGCAGCAAGTAATTTTGCTCAGTACAATGAAAGTATTGGTTCAATAAATGTCCCTATTACTGTATCTAATGCTAATTCAGCTCCTATTAACCTAACTTTCAGTCTTTCTGTTTATTCAGACGCAACAGATAATGTGGATTACACGTGGACAAATACATTGACTATTCCGGCCAATACCAATGGTGTAACAAATTTACCCATTACTATAGTTGATGATATATTGGCTGAAAAAGCAGAGCGAATAATCGTTAAAATTAGTGGTGGTACAAATGCTTTTGTTTCAGCAACAGACAATTATCAAATCATTTTCATAAAGGACAATGATTACGTAGCTCCAGTTGCAACCAACGAGTTAAATTTAAACTTGTTGACATCTTATTCAAATGGGGTTTCAGGAACAAACTCAGCTGAAATTGTTGCTTTTGATCCTACTGTAGATCGTCTTTATATTGTGAATAGTATTGCAGGTAAGTTGGATATTGTGAATTTTGCTAACCCTGCTACACCAGTTGCAATCACATCAATAAATTTATCTGCCTATGGAGGAATAAATTCAATAGTGGCTCACAATGGCGTTGTAGCTTGCGCAATTGAATCGGTTCCTGCTCAAAACAATGGCAAAGTAGTATTTTTCGATGCAAATGGGGTTTATATCAATCAAGTGGAAGTTGGTGCAATGCCTGATATGATTACATTTAATAAAACGTATACAAAAATTTTAACAGCAAACGAAGGTGAACCTGATGGTACTTATGCGAATGATCCTGTTGGATCAGTTTCGATAATAGATTTAACCCCAGGATATGCTTCACTAACCAATGCAAATGTAACCAATGTTGGATTTACTGCTTACAATGGACAAGAAACAACGCTTCGTGCTCAAGGAATTAGAGTGTTCTCCACATCTGCTTCAGTTGCGCAGGATTTTGAACCTGAGTATATTGCAATTTCTGATGATAACACCAAAGCATATGTGACACTTCAAGAAAATAATGCATTGGTAACAATCGATTTAGCAACTAATGCAATTACCTCTTTGGCAGCATTGGGCTACTCATCTTATTCAGCTGGTTCTGGAAATGCCATGGATGCATCAGATCAAAGTGGTGCAGTACTGATTACAGGAAACTTGCCAATCAAGGGTGCATACATGCCTGATGCAATGACTTTTAAAACAATCAATGGTCAAGGATTATTATTTACAGCAAATGAGGGCGATTCTAGAGAATTTGGTAGTGTTGTAGATGCAAACAGAATTTCTTCTTCAACTTTCAATAACGTATTAGATGCAACGGCATTTCCGGATCAATCAATTTTGCGAAACAACAAGTTTCTCGGTAGATTGAGCGCTTTGAAATATTCTGGAGATACGGATGGAGATGGTGATTATGATGAATTACACGTTATGGGAGGTAGATCTTTCTCTATTTGGAATCCTTTAACCGGAGCGTTGGTTTATGATTCAAAGGACTTAATTGAGCAAATCACCGCTAATCACCCAACTTTTGGTGCGATATTCAACGCATCAAATACAACAGGTACTCCTGCACTTAAAAACAGAAGTGATGACAAAGGACCAGAGCCAGAGGGCGTAGCAGTTGCTACAATCAATGGATCAACCTACGCCTTTGTAGCTCTAGAAAGAATTGGTGGTGCGATGATGTTCAATGTTGATGTTCCAACTTCTCCTGTTTTTGTTGGATATGCAAACAATCGATCAACAACGGTAAGCGGTCCTGATTTAGGCGCCGAAGGAATTATCTTTATTTCAGCAGCAGATTCTCCAAATAATAAAGCATTATTGATTCTTGCAAATGAGGTTAGTTCTACCCTAAGCATTTATCAAATTAATTCATGTGCAGATTTATCTGGTGGTTCTATTACTTCGAATGATTTAAGCCTTTGTCCTGGACAAACAACTTCATTATCTGTAACCAACGTTTCTGGTGTTTCATATCAATGGTTATTGAATGGTGCTGTTATCGCGAATGCGACCAACAATACTTATCAAGCAAATCAGGTTGGAAATATTGCTGTTAAAGTGACTAACTCATCACTTGGATGTACGGATACAACTGCGGTTGTTGCAATTACAAGTGTTGCAGCTCCGAACGTTTCAGCAGGACAAGATCAAACTGTATGTGGCGGGACAACCGTGTCATTAACTGCATCTGGAGCAAACTCATATTCATGGAATAATGGTGCAACTGGATCTACATTGACTATTTTAGCTGGAAATACAACATCAAGTATCAATTATATAGTTACTGGATTAGATAATACTACGGGCTGTACAAAAAAAGATACGGTAGTTATTCAAGTAAATGGCTTACCTTTAATCAATGCAGGAACTGATCTTCAAGTGTGCTCAAACGACACTGTTACGCTTTCAGCAACAGGTGGAACAAGTTATGTTTGGAATAATGGTATTGTAAATAATCAAGCGTTTGTTCTATCTAATACTGCTACTTTCAATGTTACCGGTTCAGATTCTAATGGTTGTATAAATTCAGACGAAATAACTGTTATTGTAAATCAGTCACCACAATTAAACGTAGGCAATGATATTACAGTTTGTGAGAATAATGCACCTGTTCAATTAACAGCAATTTCAAACGAAGGTGGCTTAACTTACTCTTGGTCAACTGGAGCCTCAACACAACAAATTTCTGTCAATTCAAGTTCAGTTTATACTGCAACAGTGACAAATTCTTTTGGTTGTTCTTCCACTGATTCAGTTGAGGTTATTGTTAATGAATTACCAAGTCTTAACTTAGGTCAAGATCAATCAGTTTGTAGTGATGAATTACCAGCAACATTGAATGCTCAATCCACTTCAACAGGTCTTGTTTATGACTGGTCAACCAATCAAAATACTCAACAAATTCAAGTTTCTTCAACAGGAACCTACTCTGTTTCAGTAATTGACCAAAACGGGTGCGAGTCTACAGACGAAGTTGCCGTACAAGTATTAAATTCTCCTAACGTAAATGCAGGACAAGACATTACTGTTTGTGCAAATGAATTCCCCGTTACGTT
>CAIUSK010000350.1 GCA_903901805.1 uncultured Flavobacteriales bacterium | reverse complement strand
CATCAATCAAAACTTTAGCCAGTTCCTTTTGATTCCCTTCAGGATTGGTAATAACCAAAAACAATTTCTTATTTGCAGCACCTTTTATTGTTCCTGAAATTTCAAAGTTGTCTTTCATTGAATCGTCTTCATCTTCGGATTCAGAACAAGAGAATCCAATGAATAATATCATCAAAAAAAATATTCTATTTACACGTATCATTCTTCTAATTTTGATCGTAAAAGTGAATTGGCTGATTTAGGATCCGCCTTTCCTTTGGATACCTTCATCAATTGTCCCATAAAAAATCCGGTTAACTGCTTTTCCCCATTTTTGTATCTCTCCACTTCGGAAGGATTTTCGTTAATTACTTGCTGAATAAATGCTAAGATTGCTCCTTCATCTGAATCTTGCACCAAATTAAATTTTTCAGCAATTTCAAGGGGAGATAATTCATTTGATAGCAGCATTTCAGGAAAAATACGTTGTGAGGCGATTGAATAAGAAACTTTCCCTGATTCGATCAATTCGATCAATTCTCCCAATCGAGCAACCTCAATAGGAAACGCTGAAATATCTACACCATTTTCATTTAAGTAGGATTTTACATCACCCATGACCCAATTGGCAGCTGCTTTGTAATTCTTAGTATATACCAACAATGATTCATAAAATAATGCAATTGCCTTATTATCAGTAAGATTACTAGCATCGTATTCTGTCAATCCAAATTGAGAAGTATATTTTTGAAAAAGTTCACGTGGCAAAGCAGGCATATCGCCCTTCACCAATTGAATTTGAGACTCTGTTACCCATAAAGGTTGTAAATCTGGTTCGGGAAAATAACGATAATCATTTGCCGCTTCCTTGGATCTCATTGAAATCGTAATTCCTTTTAATGCATCGAAACTTCGCGTTTCTTGCGAGAGTTCACCCCCATTTTCCAGTACTTCAATTTGTCGGATAATTTCGAACTCAATAGCGCGTTGAACATTCCGAATAGAATTCATGTTCTTTACCTCCACTTTGGTACCAAATTCCTCTTGACCAATTAATCGAACCGAAACATTTGCATCGCATCTCAATGATCCTTCTTCCATATTTCCATCACAAATATCAAGGTAACGAACTAATTTTCTTACCTCCGTTAAATATGAATAGGCATCCTGGGAAGAGCGCAAATCCGGCTCCGATACAATCTCTAGTAATGGAACTCCGGCGCGATTCAAATCAACAAGCGTATCAAAAACATCCACATCGTGTATGCTTTTTCCGGCATCCTCTTCCATGTGAATACGCGTAATACCGATGCTTTTTTCAATTCCATTTTCGGATTTAATCCAAATTTGACCCCCTGTACAAATAGGCGTTTTATCCTGCGTAATTTGGTATCCTTTGGGTAAATCAGGATAAAAATAGTTTTTACGTGCAAAATATTGTTTTTCAGCTATTTCACATCCACAAGCCAATCCTAATTTGATTGCGTATTCAATCGTTTTTTTATTCATTTTAGGCAAAGTACCCGGATGACCAAGCGTAATAGCACTCACATTTGAATTGGGTGAAGCACCATATTCATTCAGATCATTTGAGTATGCCTTCGATTTTGTGAGCATCTGAGCATGCACTTCCAAACCAATAACAACCTCGTATTTATCTCTAATAACTGATTCCATAAATTATATTCGAGAAATTAATTCACGCATAATTAACGTCATTTTAGGTTCTTGACGGCTTGCCACCTCAATTACATCCTGCACACTCACTTTTTGAATTTTACCCGGTACTCCTAAGTCTGTAATGATTGAAATGGCAAAACAAGGAATTTCCATGTGTCTTGCGACAATTACCTCAGGCACAGTAGACATACCAACTGCATCCGCACCAATATTGCGCACATACATATATTCAGCAGGAGTTTCAAGCGTTGGCCCGGTTAATCCAGCATAGGTTCCAACAGAAACTTTAATATTGTTTTCAGTAGCAATTGTTTTAGCTAATTCAATCATTGTTGGATCATATGGCTCACTCATATCAGGAAATCGTGGACCTAGTTCGTCAATATTTTTTCCAATTAACGGATTGCCTGGGAATAGATTAATATGGTCATCTTGGATCATAATTTCACCCACTTCAAAATCAGGATTTACACCTCCTGAAGCATTGGAAACAAATAAACGTTCAATACCTAATAATTTCATTACACGCACTGGAAATGTAACTTGCTGCAACGAATATCCTTCGTAGTAATGAAATCGACCTTGCATAGCAACAACCTTTTTACCTCCTAATTCTCCAAAAATCAACTTTCCAGAATGACTTTCCACTGTTGATACCGGGAAATTGGGAATATCCTCGTATGGGATCGTATCAATAATCTTAATTTCTTTTACTAATCCACCAAGTCCAGTCCCTAAAATGATACCAATTGAAGGATTTACGCTCGTTTTAGAGGTAATATATGCTACAGATTCTTTAATTTTTTCCAACATAATTTTGTATTAATTTAATAAATTCAGTTTCATTTTCAATAGTGACTGAAATCGGCAAAAAGTACCAGGGAACAAGATCCAACCTCCAAGATACAACGTTTCTTTTCAGACGCATGTAATCTTTAAAGGTAGTAACAATAACCTTATCAGACGATGCAAAGGTATCAAATTTTCGATGAATTTTTTCGATATCACCTAAGGTAAATTCATGGTGATCGGGAAAAGCCATATGATCAACTAAAAAATCTCTCTCAAGGTAATGAATTAAATCAGTTGTTTCGGCTATTCCAGTTACCAAAAGCACGTTCGTTATTTGCGGAATTTTACTCGTGAAAGACACCCATTCGCCATAAATAATGCGTGAAAAGAAAATGGGTTTTTGGTATTTTGAAAGTGAATGTCGAATTGACTTTTTTGTTTCTTCTGCGATGTTCTCAGGACATTTGGTAACAATAATAGCATTCGCTCGCTTAACTCCATTTCGAGATTCTCTCAGGTTTCCAACAGGCAACATATAATCCAAGTAAAAAGGAGAATTAAAAGTAGTCAATACCAGTTGAAAGCCGGCTTTAGTCTGGCGGTGTTGAAATGCATCGTCCAATAAAATCAATTGTATATTGGGATTAAGCCGCATTAATTGTTCAATGCCTTCGTTTCGATTTTCGGAAACAAAAACCGAAACATCCGAACCAAAAACACTTTTGAACATGAGGGGTTCATCTCCAACATCAACTGAAAATGAATCATTGGAAACTTCTAAAAATCCTTTGGTTTTCCTACCATATCCCCTACTTAACATGGCTGTATTCATTTGCCGTGAAAAAAGATGCGCTAGGTAAATTGCTACGGGTGATTTTCCGGTTCCTCCGGTTGATAGATTACCTATAACTATTGATTTAACAGGTACTTCTTTTGATTCAAGAATTCCTTTTTCATACAGAAAATTGCGGATCGCCGTAATACAATAGTAAAGAAACGACAAGGGAAAAAATATAAATCTAAATGTAGACACAAAACAAATATAGGTAATTTTCAAGAAGCAAATAGACAACTGTAAGTAACAAATTGTTTAAAAATAAACATTTGAATGCACTATTTTAAATCATTTTATTCTGAAATTTGAATCATGAAATGCAAATTGCTTTTTATTTTTTTCTGGATAACCATTAGTCAAGGACTTACACAATGTTTGCCTGGTGAAAAGGAGTTAGTTATTGTTATTGAACCAGATTTATTTGTGAGTGAAATAAGCTGGGATTTTTTTCAAAACAATGTCCTTTTAAATACAGGGACTTCGAATGGAGATAGTATTTGCTTTGATTCCACAGCCTGTATTGTTTTTGTAATAAATGACGCTGGAAATGACGGATTGTGTTGCGCCTATGGAAACGGTTATTACGAACTTTTTGTGAACCAAGAAAAAATTGGAAATGGAGCCGTTTTTCAAGAAAGTGACACAACAAGATTTAATTGTCCTACTGTTGATGTTATCCCTGAAAATGATGGTGTTTTTATACCAACCGCCTTTAGTCCGAATGAAGTTGGTAATTCATTGAATAATCAATTCTCTGTTATTGTTGACGAAACAGTTCAATCTATTGATTTTTATATTTATGATCGATGGGGTCAGCAAATATTTACCAGTGTAAATATTTACTTTTCATGGGACGGCACCTATAACAATACTGAGTGTTCTTCTGGTATTTATGCCTACCAAGCCTTGGTTATCTATGTG
>CAIUSK010000349.1 GCA_903901805.1 uncultured Flavobacteriales bacterium | reverse complement strand
GCCAGATCACCGACGCCCAATCGCGCATGAACGTGGTGAACTTGGTTGAAGACGGGAAAATCTCACTCCCGGCGCTGGCCCGCTTTGCCGCCTTGTTCGAGCGCTTGTATATTAAAAGACCGTCCATGGATGCCAATAAAATCATTAACGACGATTTAACAATGGCCATTCATTTAAATATCATTTCAGATAAAGTAACTCGAGATAAGTTTATTGAAACGGTAAACGAAGGATTCAAAACAGCTTCTCATGGAAAAGCAACAGAGGCTCAAAAAAATATGCTTAAGGGTTTCTTTTCAGATCCATTTAAAAAAGGTGATAAGATTCGTTTGGAATACGTTACTGGTGCAGGATTAAAGGTGTATAAAAATAATGTATACAAAGGAGTTGTACCGGGAGTGGAATTCAAAAAAGCACTTTTCTCTATTTGGTTGGGTACAAAACCAGCTGATGCAGCGTTGAAAAATAAAATGCTTGGGAAGGCGTAGATTTTATTTTTAAAGGATTGAAGTAACAATAAACAATTGTTAAGTCCATTTATCGGGTTTATTTCTTAGGTTTAATAAGTAAATACTCGTATATCCCCGTAAAATATTCATTTACCAAAACCTTTTAAAAATTACTTCGTATTTTTGTTTTGAATGGTTATCTGAATATAGGTCAATTCTTTTCTGATTTTGATCTCGTATTTTATTTAACTTCTACCTACTATGTTAAAAATAAATGATTAAGTTTTGTTTTAGGTTGTTTTTGGTATGTTCACTATTCATAAGTGAGACATATGCTCAGGAGATGGGGCCTAAAGAATACAATTTTCATACTTTCGACATTTCACCAAAAATAGTTACAGACGAATTACTAAAACTTGTTCCCGAAAATTATCATTCTCACCCTGAATTCGGGAATCTTCCACACAATGCACCTTGCACTGACTGTTATGAATTAATTGATAAAAGAACGGACTCTACTCGTTTATTTGTTGGAAAGGGAAAGGATAGATCTAAATTTTATAGCCAAGCCTGTTATGGATCGTTGCATTACAAGGATTCCAATGGATTTTTTCGTTCCTATGATCAACACATAAAACCAATTTTTGAGGGTAGTTCAATATACGAGTCGAATAACCAAGATTATCCTTTGAAAATTGATGCTGAGAATGGGAAAACAGCTTTTTTATTGCCAAATGGAGATAAGATTTGGTTTAATAAAGAAATTTCTCTAATACATAAATCTTTAAACGGAACAATAACTTTTTTAGGTGTTGCAAATTGGTCTAATTATTCTGCTGGTAAAGATGGCGTAAAAATAATAGATGCTTGGCCGGGCATTGATATTGAGTTAAAAACTGGTTTAGGAAAACTTAAAACCGATTATGTAATAAAGTATAATCTAGGTCTAGGGGATGGTCATCTAATTTTCACCGATCACATCTCAGCCAATAGTAACTATGTTTTGAAAATGCACGAAATAGATTCCGTTGATGAGTCAACGGGTGCAGAAATCGGAATAGCTCGATTAATAAATGTTAAGGGTGAAGGGATTTACATAGAAAAAGCGTTTGGATTTGATAACTCCGGTAAAAAAGAAAACTCAAAACAATTTGGATATATTATAAAAGGAAATGATTTAGCTTTATTGGTTCCAATGGATTGGTTAAATTCATCGTCTTTGCATTACCCGGTAGTTATTGATCCGACTGTGAATTCATCTGCAACCTATACCGCTGGGAATATGCGATTTAGATACGATGGATCCTTCTGTGGAGGGACTAATCCTGATTGCGGATATTTGCTAAGTGTGCCAAGGCCAGCTAATTCGACATTATCAGGAGCTACTTTTAGTCTTCAGCAACAAACTTCTGCGGGGTCTTGTTGGTATAGCTGTTGGATGAGCGAAGCGGCTTACTACTTTCAAACATCTTGTGGAACTAATGGCTATTGGGGTTGCAATGTCAATTCCACTGGTACTTGTACAGGCACTAATTTGAGTGTAGACAACCTTGTCACTTGTCTCGCTCCAGCTTGTTCGGGTAATGTAGATTTTAACATATATAATTCTTATTGTTATTGTGGTACCAATGGTAATTGTGG
>CAIUSK010000348.1 GCA_903901805.1 uncultured Flavobacteriales bacterium | reverse complement strand
GCACAATTGGAGGATGGAACTTGGCAAAAACAAGTATTAACCATACCAATAGTTGTAATTCCGCCATTTTATGCCACCACATGGTTTTTACTTCTGTCAATTGTATTTTTTATACTCAGCGCCCTTGGTATAATCTGGTACAGAGGAAAGCGCTTGAAAGCGAAAAATGTAAGTCTTGAAAAAATAATTATCGAACGAACTGAAAAGTTGCAAATTGCACTTGGCGATAAAGATATTCTCTTGAAAGAATTGCATCACCGTGTGAAAAATAACTTGCAGATTGTAACAGGATTGTTGGATCTTCAAAAAGCCCGAATGACTGATATTAAAGCAATTGAAGCATTGAATGAAGGTAAAATCAGACTGTCGAGTATTGCATTAATTCATCAAAATTTCTATAGTGGAACCAATTTAGAAAGCATTTCCTTTAAAATATTTTTGACAGACTTACTAATTGCTGTGAAACAACTTTTTGAAAATGAGCAACGAATGATTGACTGTGTTCTTCAAACAGATGACATACCCATAGATATTAACATCGCTATTCCACTGGGTTTAATCGTCAATGAACTACTCACAAATTCATACAAATACCTACCAGCAGAGCAGTTGGATAAAAAAATTGAAATCAACCTAACCGTATCGGAAAATGGCAAGTATGAATTTACCTACAAAGATAATGGGCCAGGTTTACCACCCAATGTCAACTTTGAAAATTCACAAACACTTGGCTTGAGATTGATCAGTGGTTTATCAGAACAAATAAATGGCTCAATATTTTATAAATACGATGGTGGAAGTGTTTTCGTTATTCAATTTAAAGCTAAATCAACCAAATAGAAATTTCCATGGAGCGAATAAAAGTAGGCATTGTAGAGGATGAAATGATTATCGCAGATACAATTTGTTTGGCACTGCAAACGTTGAATTATGAGTACTGTACACCAGCTCGATCATACGAAAAAGCAGTGTACATGTTAGAACATGAAAAACCAACTATTGTCTTATTGGATATCAACCTGAATGCTGAGTTGGATGGAATTGATCTAGGGCATTATATTAATGCAAATTATGCTATTCCAATTATCTACTTAACGGCTAACAGTGATAAGGCTACAATAGAGCGATGTAAGGAAACCTTACCAAATGCTTTTCTTATCAAACCGTTTAGCAATGATGAACTCTATTCTGCTATTGAAATTGCCATGTTTAGTTATTCTCTCAAATCGTCCACATCCATAATTACTAAAGACCAGGCATTAATCAATGCAATTAAAAAACATCAGCTAACTTCGCGAGAGGAAGAAATTATTCTTCTCATATTTGACGGCTTAAGGCATAAAGAAATAGCTGACAGACTCTTTTTATCACTTACCACCGTGAAAAAACACATTTACAATATCTACCAAAAATTAGGCGTACAATCCAGCATTGATGCATTGAATAAACTGCAAGAAGAGTGAGCTTGAACTAAAAGTAGGTTTAGTTCAGAAAAATCGGGTGACTTTTTGAAAAGGAGAATATGGGTGTTTAGGTTATCAATGTTGTATTCCTCAAATGAATTAACTTCACTAAAAAACGGGATTCTACACAAAAAGGTCAACCAATAACATTGACATCCGTTAGCAAGACTACAATCAGGAAAAGTGAAAAACAGCTCGAAACATATTCCTTGGGAGTTAGTTTGGTGTTTTAAAGTAGTAGCCATCACTTTTCGTCTTTGCCTAGAAAATCTGCCCAACTGAGCCAGAACTCTGCATAAATTCTTTCAGGATTGAATGGCAACATGGGATCTTTCTTATCACTCTTACAATATATTCGCCATTCTCTATTCGATTTCAGTTTAAGCTTAAGCATAACTAATTTTGCTTCTCGAAAATCATAAAAGTCTTTAATTTTAATTTTTCGGTTTTCGTTTCCTAAAAAATCAACCCAACCATTCCAACCATTTGTTTTAAAAACATGATCCGGAGCCTTTGGAATATCTAAAGGAAAATCTAAACCTCTAGAATAGACTTGCCATTCTTTGTAGCTTTTCAATTTAAGCTTCCTAACAAAAGTGCGAGCGTCAAGAAAATTTAAGTAATTACGATTAATTGAAGACACCATATTTGTACCTAACCAATCTCCCCAACTAATCCATTCATCTCGATAAATAGCTGGTGGTGAAGCGGGGATGTTGTCAGGTCTATTTTCACCTGCGGCGAAACTTTGCCACTCCTTCGCATTTTTAAATTTATAACCTCTTGCAATTTCTCTGGCGTCATTAAAAGTTAAAAATTCTTTATCTCGATTCGAAATAAAATTTGTACCAAGCCAATCCCCCCAAGAAATCCATCCATTTTCGAAATACACTTTTTCTGGACTAGATGGTAAAAATTTCAGAGCAACATTTATCTTTTCATAATATTGAAAACGATATTCCTTAGCTGACTTAATTTTAAGTGATCTTACAATATCCCTCGCTTCCTCAAACGGCATCCAACTAAAGCGCGATAACTTTTCCCACAATCGTATTTGTAATTGATTGGATAAATCGGATTCATCCATAAATTCGGAGAACACTTCCAATTGAAACTGTCGTTCGGAGGTTTTTTTCGTGCTTCCCGGCTCTGCCTTGTCTTTGAAATACTCAACAATTCGTTCGTCGTTTGAAGCCAATCCTCTCACCACAGATAAAATCTCTTGGAAATTTTCGTTGTCTATGTCGTTTGTTTCCTCGTCATAAATAACTGGCAAAATCACAAACCCCCAATCTTTTCCCTCCTTTTTCCGGAGTGCCCTTCCCAATGCCTGAACAATGTCAACCTTACTCTTGCGCGGGTCTGAAAATACAATACAATCAATATTCGGAACATCAACCCCCTCTGTTAAACATCTTGCATTGGTGATTAACGATTTTGGTGAACGTGCAAACTCCTGAACAATAACATTTCGCTTGCTTGTTGGTAGTTTCCCAGACACCGTATAGGCATCAATTGGTTCGTATTGGTATGTTTCCGTAATGTGTTGTTGTAGTTCCTTATTCCGAACCGCTTTCTCAATCGAAGAGTGAAAAGAGACGGCATTCTTGATGGGGAATTGTTTCATTGCCTTTCTCAATGCCAACATAGATGCCAAGGACCTCGCTTCGGTTTCCTTTTTCCATTTGTTATTGAGTTGAACCAAATTATTTTGTTTGATAAAGTCGGCAATCTCAGATTTCTTAACCTCAATGGTTATAACTTTATAATCGGACAATAAACCCAAGTCAATGGCTTCCTTGAAACTCATTTGCGTAAACGTATCTCCGTAAATGTCAAAGTCATCCATAGAGATAATATCGTCTTTCGAACCACGATAAAAACGCTCCGTGGCGGTCATAAAGATTCGTTTTTGAATCGAAATATTTTCTTCAAAAAGCAAGTGAGAAAATAGTTTCTTATCTGAACCAACCGTTTTGTGTGCTTCATCAAAAATGGCTAAGTCGAAAGAATAATGTAGTTTCTTACTAATCTCCGCAATGATTCTACCACTTTGATAAGTCGTGAAAACGATAATTTCTTCCTCCTGATTTTCTTTGAGCCACTGTTCAATATAATCCGGATCGGTCTGACAAGGAACACCCAAGTTTTCGGTATAAAAAACAACATCATCGTCTTGTCCAATTCCTTCATCCGAACAAATACACAACCATTTCACTTTCCGCTTGTGCGCTACGATTTCCCGCAGGTAAACATCCAACGTTTGTTTCACCAAGGATAAACTCGGAACCGCAATCAAGGTGGATTTGGATTTCAATGCTTGCAACATCCAAAAACCAGTCAAACTCTTTCCTGCTCCACATGGAAATATCAGTTTTCCTCGCGCATTTCCGTCGTTAACAAAGTACTCAACGGCTTCAGATAGCGCTTTCTTTTGGTGGTCTCTTGGTTCATACGGAACAAGGGAAACTTTCTTTTTCGCTATATAATTTCTAACATTCTCAAAAAACGCTTGATCCAATTCCTGCCATGAATCGGAGAGAATCAAGTTGATGGG
>CAIUSK010000347.1 GCA_903901805.1 uncultured Flavobacteriales bacterium | reverse complement strand
TCTTAAATCCGCTTGTCCACGCGAAGCAAAAAGCGGAATGGGTTGTGTATAAATACCATAATGTTGGATTTTCCATTTGTTTTGATCGTAGAAACGGAAAGGAATTCCCGTATCATCCTGCATAATCGCAAAGGAATTAGCTAAAATCATATCCCTTACGCCTGAAAAATCAGGCAAATGACATAAATAGGAAGCTGATTTCATCATGGTTGTGGCGTCTTTTGAAATTGAATTGATCATGTTTTTCAATCCAGGTGTAGCTTTCAATCCAGTATCCGAAATATCGCCAGAAAAATAATACAACTCTTTATTTTTTCCACCATCTATAAAACCAATGCGAACCCCTTTTGAAAAATCCTTTGCATCAACAATTTCTCCTTTATCATTAAACGTGATTGGTTTAATACTTGTCAGCTCTACTCCCATTCGATTCATGAAAAACATAAACACTGGAATTGTACCTTTCAATACCGGGTTATTAAATTCAACCGCCATATATTTCGTATGAAAAAAACTTTGACTCATGTTTTCGTCCACCGATTTATATATCGTACTCAACACGTTACTTGTTAAAGCAGGATTAAGAATATTCTCTTTTTTAGGAATTTCACCAGCCGGTTCTAATCCAAATAGATAATAGGAAGTATAGTCCGAATGAGCTGAA
This sequence comes from uncultured Flavobacteriales bacterium, assembly GCA_903901805.1. Lineage (GTDB taxonomy): Bacteria > Bacteroidota > Bacteroidia > Flavobacteriales_D > Crocinitomicaceae > UBA952. The sequence continues at coordinate 1,450 of CAIUSK010000347.1, read as the reverse complement.
TATACATGGAGAAAATCTGCGCCGCTAAAAGGATAAAAGAGTGTCTGTGATTTTCTCTCTATTTTTTCAGTTTTGGACCAATCGCGCATTGGAACCACTTTCTCTACTAGAGCTTTAGACCAAGCATTATTGAGCAAGGATTGATGGTTTTTCCATTCTGAGTTGGCAAATGCTGTTGAATAATCACCAGCAGATTTTGGTTGATTTCCACCCAAAAAAGAGGCGATTGCGTTTAATTCTACATTTGATGATTCAGCAGAAATTTTATTGTCTGAGGTGTTTTCTGTTGCATTTTTCGATTCAATAGAAGCGGATTGAGTAGATTCTGTTTGACAGGCAGAAAGTGCAAGCGCGGCACTAAAAAGAATAATATTGTATTTCATTGGAACATTTTGTGCAAAAGTAGCAGCTTTACTTGAAAGGAAACAAAAAACACAATTATAATGCAAACGAAAGATTGTTAATTCGATTTACGCAATCTTTTGTACCACTGAATACCTATCATCAAAAGTATGGCCACACCAAAAAAACCGAGGACTCCCTTTATCCAATTAAAAGAATCTTTTAAAACAACTATAAATACAATACTTACCAAAAACAAGGTGGCAACCTCATTCCACAACCTCAACTTCATAGATGTCCAATTAAATTTATTTTGATGAAACTCAAACATGATTTTTTGACAAATGAAATGATAGATCAGTAAAAAAACGACAAACGTTAGCTTAATATGCATCCATGGCGCTTGTTTGTAGTAATCCCAATTCAAGACAAGCATCCAAACTCCAAAAACAACTGTTAAAACCATGGCAGGAGTGGTAATAATCCACCATAGTTTTTTCTCCATAATCACAAACTGATTGGATAAAATTGAACGCACCTGATCTTCCTTTTCTTGTGCCTCAACATGATAAATAAACAACCGTACCATATAGAATAATCCAGCGAACCAACTCACCATGAAAATGATATGAAGCGATTTTAAAATATCCATAGTTTTATATTAATGGTGCTAGGGTACAAATTTAGTAAAAACAAAAAAGGCGAACCTAAGTCCGCCTCAAATTATACTATGATATTCTATTATTGTTTTACATAGGTTGCTACACATGTACCAGAACCTCCAATAAATGGAGTTGTATTTTCATAAGTGTAGGTAATTGTAATTATATTGCCTTGAGCATTCATTGTTCCAACACCTGAAAAATTGATGTCACCTGCTGTGATATTGATCGTTTGTTGTGGAACCGTAATTGTTGCGCCATTCACTGTAGCAGTCGCTGTACCACCTACCAAAGTAAACATACCATCAATAACTAAATCATTTGCGGTTGCTCCTGCAGAAATCGTTGGCGCACCTGCTAAAGGAAATGATGTTGCACCACAATTGCTAGTCACATCCCAAGCCACGGTCCAGTTATCTTGTCCTATCACTACATTTACAGTACGT
>CAIUSK010000346.1 GCA_903901805.1 uncultured Flavobacteriales bacterium | reverse complement strand
TGCTGACTTTGAAAAAACACCAATTAATTCTTCATCCAAAGCGATTGGGATAGGTGAATCGATACAAATTCTCTTCAATAATTCACTATTTCCCGTTGCGATAGGTTGTTCGATGGAATGAACATCACATGCCGCTAATTCACTCAATCTTGACATGACAACTTCGGGAGAAAATGCCCCATTTGCATCAACGCGAAGGGTTATACTTTTTGAATCGTGAACATTACGTATAGCACGCAGAATGGATAATTCCTGTTCAAAATTTATTGCACCAACCTTCATTTTTAAAGTCGTGAAGCCCGCTTGTAACTTTTGTTCAATTTGTTCATTCATGAAGGATTCATCACCCATCCAAATTAAGCCATTGATAGGGATTTTTAGACCTTCTGTTACAAAAGGAGAATTAAAGTAAATACCTTTACCTCCAGTATAACAATCTAAAATTGCTGTTTCAAAACCAAAGCGAATGGAAGAGTTTTGGATGAAAAATTCCTCAATCTGAGTAGAAGCAAACGCTGTAAATAATTGATTTTTTAATTCAGACAAGGTTAAATCCCTAACCAAATTGATTGCCTGATTTATTCGGAAAATATAATCGTCATCAGAAAAATATTCAGGTGTTAGCCCTTCAATTATGCCGCATTCTCCGAGTCCATGCGTTTTGGTTTCTAAATCATTAACATGGATAAACCATGATTTTTTTTGATGAAGTACACCGCGCGATGTGCCTGCTCCAAATGTAAAATCAAAGACTTTTTTCTCAACCCGAAAAGTGAGCATTGAGATTATTCTTTATTGATGATTTTTATACGAACCCTACGATTCATTTGACGTCCCGACTCAGATTCATTGTTACCCATTGGTTTCGTCTCACCGTAATAACTCACCTTCACTCGATTACCTTCAATGCCATTTTTAACTAAATACGCTTTTACTTCATTCGCACGATCCTTAGAAAGTTGCATGTTCTCGGCATCATCACCCCGATTATCCGTATGTCCTTCCACTTCAATCATTATATCTTGACGCAATGCCAAAACTTGTGCAAGGGATTTAAGTTCCTCAAATGACTTTGTTTGAATATTAAAAAGTTGCTTTTCAAATAACAAATTACGTTCAACACTCAATAAAATGGTATTTACTTCATCATTTGAAATTCCGGAACCTTTAGTAATAAACACTGTATCTGTTTTTTGAACAAAGACTGTATCTTGAATAATTGGTTCTGTACTTTTTTTAGCTATGTTAAAAGAAGAATCAATTTCAATTATTTCAACAATTTCTTGCTTCTTTTTGGCTTTACAGAATTTCAGTCCCAAGATAACTTCATGAGATCCAGAACTAAACGATGCTATATTTCGCATGGGAGTTTCGTAGGCATAACCGATAAAGAATAAATCTTGAATATTAATTCCAGCGCGAGCGATGAGACCAACTTGCGTTCTATATCCAATACCAGCTTGAATAAAGCTTTTGTAAATTACATCAGCATTTAAATCTGTTTGCACACCTGTATTTATACCTTTCATGAAAACAGATGGTTTTATAGCCAGATTATTGTTGACATTTATCCTGTAAGCAGCTAAAGCATTGAAATGTCTTCGAAGACCATAACCATCCAAGCTATTGTAGCCAAAATTCGTATATGTTTGAAGCAGTTGTTTAGAAGCAACTGAAAGCTCCAAATTTTTCCATTGGTAGAAAATTCCCAATTCAGAATTTAGGGTTCCTGACGACTGACTTCCTCCATTTATAATTGGATCTTGATTATCAAATGCTATCGCAGAAGTTGGGTTCACTCGATATTGATTATATCCAACGCCCAGTCCAAAACGCAATGTATGAAATTTAGCAAAGGTTAACCCATAAGAAATAGCAGCCATTCCTGTAACTTGATTAATCATTCCGATTTTATCAACTAACACTTGCCCTCCGATTCCGATATTTTTTCCTAGACGGGTATTCACACCAACATAACTAGTCAATGGAGCTCCTTCCACTTTTACCCATTGATTTAGATGAGAAAAATTAATTTCTGTGCACCCACTTGCTCCTGTATAAGCCGGATTAATTGAGAATCTATTATACGTATAAACGTTACTTTGAGGTGTTTGTTGAGCCATTGAAACCAATGAAACTGCAGCAAAAACGAAACAAATTATTTTTTTCATGATTTCAATTATTTTTTAAATCTTAATAAGTTAATCTCACCTGTATATTCTTTGTCAGAACATTTAATGGAGTAGAAATAGACTCCATCTGGAAGCAGTTCATTATTTCTTGTTCCACCCCATTCATTGTTGTAATCATTTGTTTTATAAACCAACTCACCCCAACGATTATAAATTTTTACCTCACATCCAAAAATTTTATTAACATCGCTTACTTTCCATGTATCGTTTTGACCGTCATCATTTGGAGTTAAAATATTACTTATTTCGAACTCACAATCAAGTACTGAAAGTTCTAATACAAGAACCGAATCGCATCCGCTTGAGGTAGTAAGTGTATCAGTATAAATTCCACTTATATCTAAAACTTGACCAGCAAATGTATAATTCTCGTTAGAACAAATCTCAACTGATTCATACGACGAGTTTGGTGGAGTGACAAATAAAGATAGGACCACCACAGAATCACAACCTTCCGAAGTAGCAAGCAAAGAACTATAAACTCCAGGCTCATTTAAAGTTGTACCATTAAAGTCATAAGTTGATCCTAAACATATGGTTTCCTCAATATTAGTAGTTATTGTTGGTAGAATAAAAATGACAGATGTTACTATCGAGTCGCAACCTGTAACTGCTTGAATTGTATCTACATAAACCCCCGCATTGGTGTAGGTACTAGATCCTATCTGAATTGATCCACCCGGACATAAATTAAATTCCTTCAAAACCGTTAGAACAGGATTGATAGAAAGATTCGTGATTACTGTACTATCACAACCTTGGGCTGTAATGAAAACATCTGTATATATCCCCGATTCTGTTTGTTGTGAGCCTCCTAAAAATATTGATTCTCCTTGACAAATTTGAGCATTTACAGGAACTGTCACAGGAGTACAAGGATTATTACAGTTTGTAGCATCAAAGGTAAAGGTTTGCGGACAAGCTCCATCGTTAATTTGCACAGTATAAATCCCAGCCTCGGAGCCAGTATAGGTTGAACTTACGCCCGGAGCTAATGTTCCATTAGAGACAATAGTACCTGAAGGGCTTGTTATTGAGTATGAATAAGGATTGGAATAGT
>CAIUSK010000345.1 GCA_903901805.1 uncultured Flavobacteriales bacterium | reverse complement strand
ATTTGCGATTACAACTAGAATAATTAATGTTGCTCCAATATAGAATCTATTATTCAGTAAAGTATGTTCCTGTAGAATGAAAATAGCCAACAAAATCGTGTAAATTGGTTCAAGGTTGATGCTTAAGGATACGGTGAATGCCCCGAGCACTTTCACGATTTCTATCGTTATTAAAAAAGCAAAAGAGGTACAAAGTATACCTAGGAATAACAACCATAAAAAATCACTTGTTGTCATGATAAACAAATCACTTGTTAATTTACCTTGAAACAATAAAATAATACTTAGAAAGATAAATCCAGTTCCCATTTCGTACAGCGTAATTGTTGGAGTGGGTATTTCTTGCGCTAATTTCGCATTGAAAACAGAGAATAAGGCAGCGCATAAAGCGGAAATTAATCCATAACCCAATGCCGCATATTCATGTGGCTGAAAATCAGAGGATACAAAGTAGATTCCGAAAATAACGATAAACCCGAGAAGAAATTCGCTTACTTGAAATGGACGTTTCATTACAAAAGGCTCAAGCCACGTTACGTGCAAGGTGGTAGTGGATAAACACAAGATGCCCAAAGAAGCAGTAGATAGCTGAATGGATTTATAAAAAGTAATCCAATGCAAGGTTACGATTATTCCTACACCAATTAATTTTAATCCACTTTGCCAATTTGAAATACGGATTGATTTTTTTCTAAAAAGTAAAAATAATCCTAAGGCAATAAAGGCAATTAATACCCGATGCCATACAATGATAAATGCATCAAGTGCTATGAGCTTACCTAAAATCCCCGTAAAGCCCCACATAAAAATGATAAGGTGAAGTAAAATGTAGTATTTATAGGTCTTGAACATGAAATTTAAATAGGGTTGTCGTTAATTTTCGAGAAATCGAATTGAATATCTTGAATTAAAAAGAAACTACCAAAAATAAGTAAGGTATCTGATGAGCCTAATGACAGTAAACTTTGTTTAATTGCTTCATTGACCGTAGAACAAACCGCTATATTATCATGCACGAAAGTTTTTTTTATCCTTTCTAAATCGGTTTGGTTTAAACTTCGTTCTGACGAAAAAGGGGTTAAAAAAATCGCTTGTTCTTGTGAGAAAAGTGGAATAATTTCTTCGTAATTTTTATCGGAACTGGAACCATAAATTAGTTGAAGATTGTTTTCTGTACTTGCTTTAACAAGTGCTAGTGTTGCTTGAATCCCTTCAAAATTATGAGAAACATCCAATATGATTCTTGGTTTTGTTGAAACAACTTCCAATCGTTTTTGATAGCCAGTGTTACGTGAAAGGTTTGCCACGGCTCTTGTGAAAATAGCCTCATTGAAAATTATTTTTTCATTTTTTGCTAGTTCTACCAAAGATGCAAATGCGGTTTTTGCGTTATTTAATTGAAATCCAACATTAAACGGGAATGGCAAGTTGTTCAACCAGGATGGAAAAGTGTAATCGTGACTGAAGTAGATTGGAGCGTCTTGTTGATTGGCTATTTTTTCAAATACAAATTGGGTTTCATTTCTTTTTTCACCAATAACAACAGGTATCTTTTGTTTGATTATCCCTGCTTTTTCTCCTGCAATTGCCTCAAGGGTTGTTCCTAGAAATTGTGTATGATCTAATCCAATGGTGGTGATGACAGAAAGTAAAGGTGAAATGCAATTGGTGGCATCCAATCTTCCTCCCATACCAACTTCTATAATGCAATAATCACATTGGTTATTGGCAAAATGTGTTAATGCCATTACAAATGAAATTTCAAAAAATGATGGTTCAAAACCTTGAATGGATTGAATGGCGCTACAAAATTCAACAACCGATTTCTCTGAAATCATTTCACCATTTATTCTGATTCTTTCGCGAAAGTCGATTATGTGCGGTGAAGTGAATAAACCTGTTTTATAGTTGTTTTCAGTAAATACAGAAGCAATTAACGAAGAGGTAGTTCCTTTGCCATTTGTTCCGGCAACGTGGATGAATTTTAATTTTTCATGTGGATTTCCAACTAATTCTAATAATTGAATCGTATTTGTTTGATCGGGTTTATAGGCTGATGCTCCAATTTGCTGGTAGGAAGGGAATTGCTCAAAAAGCCAAGAAACAGCATTTTTATAAGAATCTAACACTCTAGTCTTGTTTCAAAACTATTTTAGAAAAAGTATAGCTTCTTGAATTTTTATTTTTACCGTTGCACGGTGTACAAGTTGATTTAGAAATTACTTCTTTTATCTTCCGTTCAACACTTGCTTCAGCGCCACCTAATCCTGCTACTGTAACTGAAGAAACAGAACCATCGGCTTTAATTTTTATGGTAACTATTGCGCTTGTAGGTTTGGTAACAATCACATTGTTTTTTAATTGATTGATGATTGAATTCAAATTGGTTGGAGTACTTGAACAAGTTGTCCCATCTCCTTTTCCATCATCAACAAGCCCAGTTTCTGGTCCAAATAACCCCGTATTTCTGCCCCCGAATCCATCTTTTCCAAAAGGATTATCCCCTTCCCCTTTACCATTTGGTTTACCTGTTTGAGTGGTGCTAGTAGAACTATTTCCTGTCAATACTTGTTTAGCATCCGTTGGAGAGGGAGCGGCATCTGTGGGAGAGGTTGCTCCACCACCACCTGGTTCAATAACTAACTCTTTCAACTCAATTTCCTCCAATGTTGTTTCCGTTTTTACAACCACATCAGCAGGAGGAGGGTCAAGCATTTCAAACGTATATAGAAAAAGTATGATAAATAAAATTAAAACTGCAATAATTGCGGCAAAGATTCCTGCACGCACATCCTTTGGATCTGCTACTTCTGGAGTTTCTGTTTTTATTTGTATTGCGCTTATCATATTCGTTATTTGTCGTATGCTAAAACCGGATCCCATTGATTTGCTTGAGCTAAGGCAAGTACTCTAAATACGGCTTCATAACTTGCTTCTTTATGGCCTGCTATTCTCAATTTTTGCTTGCCTGTTTTTTGCACTGCACCTGCAGCCAATTGTTTAATTTGATCGAATTCCATTGGTTTAGCCATATCACCACCGGGCATTACCACATATTGGTTGTTTTCTGTTATCACAACGGTAGCTTCCACCGGGTCTTTTACCGGCTTGAGACTTTCATCGGGTTTAGGTAAATCAATCGGTGTTTGATTGTTTGCCATTAAACTCATGATAATAAAGAAAATCAACAGCAAGAATACCAAATCGGTCATAGAAGCCATTCCGCCCTCTACTTTGACTTTATTGCGTGTGTTAAAATTCATGTTGTTGTTGTTATTTTCCTGATTGGTTCAATAGATCCATAAATTCTAATGCCGCGTTCTCCATTTGGTAAACTACTTTCCCAATTTGCCCCACCAAATAGTTATATCCCATAAAAGCGATAATACCTACAATTAATCCACCAACAGTGGTAATCATCGCAGTCATAATTCCAGGAGCAATAATTTTCAATTCTAAAGATTGAGCATTTTGTAAATCAATAAATACAACAACCATACCGATTACTGTTCCAAGAAATCCAATCATCGGCGCTGCACCAGATGCAGTAGCTAAAAAATTTAAACGTTGCTCGAGACGTAGTATTTCAAATTTTCCCGTATTTTCAATCGTTGCAGCAATACTCTCATTTTTAGCAGTACCAATACGCGAAATTCCTTTTAGTAACATTTTCGCAATTGGACTTTCAGATGCTAGACACAGTTGTTTTGCACCTTCTATATTTCCGTTGGATAAATTTGATTTCACTCCATTGAGTAAACCCGATTCTTCTTTGGTAGCTTTTCGCAAAGCCAAGAAACGTTCTACAAATACAAAAATGGTATATCCTAGCATGATTAACAAGATTAGGTTAATTACCCAACCAATACCCGCATTTGAAGCATCGATAATATCCCACAATGGAACCTTTTTCACTGTTGAATTAGGTTGATTGGAAACTTGAAGCAAAAATATTAAATTCATGGTATACAAACTTAGATTATTAAATTAGTTACGAAAACAATAAAAAGACACCAATTCCTCCAAAATATCCAAGAGCCGCTAACAAGCTGATTCTTTTCATATACCAGAAGAATGTAATTTTTTCCATACCCATTGCAACTACTCCAGCAGCTGATCCAATGATTAAAATTGAACCACCTGTTCCTGCAGCAAAAGCAATAAAATGCCAAACTTGAGCATCTACATCTTGTTGAAACATTCCAATACTAGCTGCAACTAACGGCACATTGTCAATAATTGCAGAAGCTAATCCTAACATAGTTACGAAGACATTTTCACCAATACCAGCAGCTGTAACATCTTTACCAAAATTGAAAATCAATCCAGTGGACTCCATGGCTGCTACTGTCATTAATATTCCCAAGAAAAATAAAACAGAAGGCATTTCAATTTTCCCTAAGGCGCGCATTGTTGGTCCCGAATGTCCATTTGATTCTTCAGGTCTTGCGCTTGGATCCATCGTGAATGATCGATTACTTAAGACTTCAGCGATAATAGCAAATAGTGCGAGAGAAAGCATCATGCCTAAGTAAGGAGGTAAATGTGTAACTGTCTTAAATATAGGCACAAACACAACCAGACCCAACCCTAAAAACAACATCAATTTAGAATTTGGATTTGCTTTTTCCTCTCCCATAACTGCAACTTCTCCTTTGAAAGCAGGTAAAAACGATCCAACAATTAATGGTAACAAGATACAAACCAATGAAGGTAATCCTAATTTCATAATTAGTTTGGCGGTTGTAACTTTATCAGCCATCCACAACATGGTTGTCGTAACATCTCCAATTGGAGTCCATGCCCCACCTGCATTTGCAGCAATAATGATAAATCCTGCATACCACATGCGGTCTTCTTGGTCAGATACGATTTTCCGTAGAATGGTAATTAGAACAATTGTTGCAGTAAGATTATCAATAATAGATGATAAGAAGAAAGCTAAAAAAGAAACAATCCATAATAATGTCACTTTACTTCGCGTCTTAATCATTCCTTTAATGGAAGAAAAACCTTCGAAATAATCTATCATTTCAACGATTGCCATCGCTCCCATCAAGAATATTAGGATTTCTGCTGTTTTCCCGAAATGGTGTAATAAAGCCTCATTTACTAAATGCAAACGCGTATCATGATCGCCCGTAATCGTTGGGATAATACCATCCTTTACACCCGTTGCTGGATCTATCCAATTCACTAAATTATCAGCACCAAAAGCAATTAAGGTCCAACATGCCACCATCATGAGCAAAGCAGGAATTAATTTGTCGACTTTGAGCGAATGCTCCATTGTAATGGCAATATAGCCTAAAACGAAAATAACAAAAAGGTAGATTTCCATGTTTATTTGTTTAATTAATTAACTAATTGTTCCAGTGCTTGTTCAAAGGCAGTCCTGGCAAGCCCTGTTTTATGTTGATTTATTTTATACGTTTTTTGAAGTGCCAATTTAATGGTGTCACTAGCATCTTGAAAAATTCCTTCATCAGTCAGCTTTACCAAATCATTACTCATTAAATAGGCAAAAACTCTAGCCATGCCGCAATTTGCAATGAAATCAGGAATGAGTGAAATCGTTGAATCAGCCTTTTCTGTTATTGGTCCAAAAAATATTTGCGGATCAGCGAAAGGTACGTTTGCTCCACAAGAAATGACACTAATTCCCGCAGAGATCATTCTGTCTAATTGATTTTCATTAATCATTCTCGATCCTGCACAAGGTATAAAAACATCCGCTTGTAAATCCCAAATTTTGGAATTGACCTCATCATAAGGGATCATTTCTGGATGATTTAACTCATTACCATTCTTGGATAAGTATAAGTGTTTTATT
>CAIUSK010000344.1 GCA_903901805.1 uncultured Flavobacteriales bacterium | reverse complement strand
TGGACGTTCAATTCAACCTACCCATTGATTTTAAACTTTGATAAATTTCAATGAATTTTCCGTTAAATAACTAATTTTATGTTGGTAGCTATTCTTCATTGCAAGGGAATTAAAAAAATGGATGAAGAAAGAGGGGTGATCAGAAATCACATTCAACGTAGGAAATGAATTAGTGAGTTAAATAAAATCGTAAATTAGTAACTCTAATTATCACTTGAAAATGAACGCACTGTTCCATGCCACAACTGCTATAAGTGTTGCTGTTTTGTTGACTGACACTTCAAGAATAGAGCAAGCATGCACTTCAAAAAATAGGATTTGGACGAGTGTTTTCGCATTTTTTGTTGGAATAATTTCGCACGGAGCATTAGATTATATTCCCCATTGTTATCCAATCAACTCTAAACTGGACGCAATTGCAAGTCTCATTCTAATCCTTACAACTATTTGGTTTACAAACAAAAAGTATCGCTTAATCATCGGACTTTCATTTTTAGGGTGCATTTTTCCGGATTTAGTGGATTTATCACCCGGTATTATAAACAAACTGACAGGATTTAATTTACCCATAAACGACAAGCTTTTTCCTTGGCATTTTCACGAATATTCCGGTTCCATTTATAACGGAGAATGTGACAATTCAACCCTTAATCACAGCCTAATTATTCTTACTTGCTCAATCATTTGTTGGGCGCGGCGATCAGATTTACAAAAACTATTTGGAAGGGATTCATGAGAATTTTGTTTGCAAGAAAGTATACTGGTTAACTTCTGAATGAAAGAACTTATAAAATACGAAAAACATGAGATTATTTCTAATTCATATACTTGTTAAGGACCTTTCGTTTATGCTTTTTTATTTTGTATTGATGAAGTACAATTTAACCAATGAATCACATCTTACGGAGGTTGTGGGTGATTTTCCCGGTGCAACTGAAATGACGTGGGAAGTTATGATTTCTGTCTCATTGTTTTATAATATAATTCCACTAGTAGTTAGTTTAATCCTCTATTATCCAATTGTTTATGTTGTGAGAAAATTAGTTAAGCCAACAAATTTATTATCGTTAACCATAACTGGATTTTTTCTAACGCTAACAACTCCCATACTTTATGTGGCTTTTGCTATCTATAAACCCTTTAACAATCAAGTTAATCTGGCAGAAAGTATTTCTTGGACTTTGTGTTTTGCATCTTCAATCAGTTTATACATAATGTTGAACAAAGGCACAATCAATTCCAATAAACTAACTCAAATTTAATGGATGACTTTAGTAAATTTGGAAAATAAGAAACAGCGGTAATTTCCTTAAAACTCTTGCGTTATGAAAACGTTAAAAATGAAAGATAAATTCCGAATCATCGCCATCGTTTCCTATTTGTTAATCATTTTAAAAGGGGATATGATTGGACTTCCATTTTTCTTATGGCTTTTATTTACTGTTTTTGATTTTGGAAATATTGATCAACTCTTCGCTTTATTCGCTTTGCTGAGCGTTTGTATGCATCTCACGAAATGGAAAAACAAGAAACTGTTTACTCTATTAAGTTATGTACTGATGTTATCCCCATTGATAGGCAGGATGGTTCAGGTTCCTATCGAAATGTTTAATTATCGGGCATTTCAAATTCCTTTTGCGATTTTCGTACTAGCCTATTTGATTTTTATCACTTTGAATTTCAGAGGGAAAAATCAATAGGAAAATAAAAAATAAATTGTAAATTCGTTTGAGCAAGATATTTACGCCTAACGATCAAATTCAGAAGTAATTGAGAAAACCTCTTTCCATATTTTTTTGTTTCAAATTAGTTATTCTATCAATTCTTTTCGTGAGTTGCCGTAGCATGGGCGAAAGATCCACAGACTTTTCTATGGTGCGTTATAAAAAGGTAGATAGATTTTATCAATACGATGCGTTTCCTCTTTTGGCGTACAAAGGAAATTACTACGTACATAAAGATAGTTCGGTGTATAAATCATCTGAATTGCGATACTTCGGTTCGTTTCATCCGGAAGGAATACTGGATTACTCAAAAGACGATTTGTCTAAGGACTCATTATTTGTGGATCATTTAGGTCTAAAACTTCACAAAGAAATACAACTGCAACACGATACGCTGATTGATGGTGATAAATCATGGAAATATGAGCAGGGTAGAGGAGGGGAGTATATTTGTCTGGATAGCAATTATTTATATTGGTTTCACGTAAAGTGAAAAGAGTTATTTTTCACTTAGTTTAAACTTTCCATTTTCATCAATGTGCCAATTATCTGTTTTAAGAACTTTTGCTGCGTGTGGATGTAAAACCTTTTCAGTTGTGTCTAATGTTTTGATGACAATAAATTCATCTGAAAAAAAATAGTCAGAGTAAAACTTAGTGTAAATTCTTTTCTCATTTACTAATTCCCTTTTAGTCCCTTTGAATGCAATATAATCTAATGGCTCTCCTTGTTCTGAAAAAGACACTAAAAAATCAATACCATATTCGTCTGTTATCATTCTAAAAACACCTTGAACCGAATCAATCCACTTGCAATAAAATTCAGAGTGTATTGTGTCTTGAGATGTGAGCCTATACGCAATATCATTGGGGATAACGCCAAATCTTTCAGGAAAGTCTTTAGTTATTTCCTGCAATCTTGTAAAATCAGCATAAGTAAAACCTGACGGATCAAAACCGTCCAAATAAATGGTGTATTCCGCTTTTTCTTTAACAGCCTTTGTTTGTATTTCTTGCTGACCAATTGAAGAACAAGCATAAGTGAGCAAAATAACAGTAAGTAAAAAATTCATTATTTTCATTCGCGTCATTTCAATTTTTTAAATTTAAGAAAGTAAATAATTATACTAGTCTTTTCGTCATCTGGTATTATTTGATCAATTTGAAGGTGTGATTTTTCATCTATAATTAACTCTGCACCTAAAGGTAGAATATCACTTGTAATTTGATTTTTATTGTTTAATTGAAAATTAGACTTAAACACTTTTCCTCCTGACTTACTATAATCAATAACCAACTCCTTTCTCAAACTATCAAAAGTAATTTTTACGCCATTATTTTCTGTATCCACCCAAGTGCCATAAATAGTTTCTTTAGGCAAACTCTTTGTCCTTCTTAACGTTTCATTATATTGTCTGTTTTCAACCTGAACTTTTATACTTACAGCACCTACAATAAGGACGATTACTAAAAGATTGAATAAATAAAATTTCAAGTACTTTTTTCTTAAATCGTTATATGCAAATACAATTATTCCGAAAAATAGAATGATGAGCCACCAGAATAACCATATAAAAACCCTGTAATATGCAAAAAAAGCCAGTGTAGAATAATTGTCAATTTTATCAATTAGTAAAGGGTAGCTCGTTAGAAAGCAAAGAACTAACGTTGCAACAGATATAAAAACTCTTTTCCACATATTTGTATTTTTAAATCGTTTTTTCATAAAGCATTAGTGATTTTGAGATACTTTCTAAGATTTTGGATTTTTCTTAAATAGCCCCCTTTGTTTTGAACGCTTTTCATTAATTATTAATCATAAACGCTCATTCGTTCTAAACCGTATTTCTGATAATTGGTCTTATACTCTTTTATTTCATCGTATGTTTTTAAGCCTTTGATTATAACGTTTGGTATAGTATTTACAGGTTCGCTGATTGAGCTTTCTGTAGCATATACAATTACATTATTATCTTTTCCAACTTGATAAAAAATTTCCGACGTATAAAAAATATAATCATTTGTTTTATCCGGCAACTTGTTATTCGATTGGGATACTACTATTTGTTCGTGATTTCCTGCAATACCCCAAACTTTCGCTCTTATAAAAAGGGGGGCGCCTTCATTCCCCAAACGTATGGATCTCGTTTTTTCTTTCTCAGGGATAACTTCATCTTTGCCCCAATTAACATAATACCAAACAGCTCCAATAGGCAGCAATAGTAATAATGGCAATAGAATTTTTTTCATATTCTTTATTGATCTGGTTTGTTGACTTCATAGATGAACGTTCTCCCGATTCCAATGCTAGGATGAATAACTCTAAATACTTGAATTAAATTAGTTTTTTCTTCAGCCAGGTTAATTTTATAACAAAACTCTATTTTTTCGCTATGAAATACTTCTCTTTCGTTTAAAATGCAAATCGTATAATTTTTTTGTTTCTCAAAGTTATAGGTTTCGTTTGTACTCGTCGTTTTTAAAAATTGGGGTATTTCAAAATAAATGACATCCTGATTTTTAAACTCATCTTCATTATT
>CAIUSK010000343.1 GCA_903901805.1 uncultured Flavobacteriales bacterium | reverse complement strand
CGCTCGAATTCTACAAGATATTTCCCCGAATCAAAAACAGATAGTTTCATTTCTTCACCACAAATCATACCGAGATTATTTGGCTCATGTCCAACTGGAAAATCAAATAAAATAGGAATTTTTCTAAACTGTAGTTGCTCCAAAAAAAGTGATTCAATTGAAACGCCATAATCTGATTCCATTTGCCTTAATTTACTGATATTTCCAATGATCAATCCGCTAATATCTTCCCAAATTCGCGCCTTCCGAAATGCTTGACACATGCGATCAATTGAATACATGCTTTCGCCAATATCCTCGAGAAATAAAATGGTGTCTCGGAAATCAGGTTGGTCGTCAGTTCCCAATAAACTATAGACAAGGCTCATATTTCCACCAATACAAGGTCCAATTGCCGTTCCTTTTTTACTGCTAATTCCAGAAATTCCAGAATAATTTATTTTGTTTCCACACAGAATATTCTTGAGGGAATCTAATGAACTTTCCGAACACGTATTTATATTGTAGGGCATTGTACCATGAATACTTTGAATTTCTAATTTGTACAGTTTGAGGTGAAAAGCAGTAATATCGCTAAATCCTATAAGCCACTTGGGTTGAAATAGCATTCCTGCCCAAGCAAGCTGATCCATAATTCTTAAGCTACCATATCCACCTCTCGCACACCAAATAGCTTTTATTTCAGGATTATCTATGGCGTGTTGAAGATCAACTCTTCTTTCATCGTCCGTTCCTGAAAAATAGTGGTGCTTGCCTAAACAATGCTCGCTCACTTGGGCTCTCCAGCCATTGTCTTCAATCCACCGGATAGTTTCATCAATATAGGAGCGTTCAATTGCTTTTGCAGGTGCGGTGATGTATATAAGATCTCCTAGATAGAGTTGTGGAGGCTTAGTGTGGCTCATTCTTTATAAGTGATTTGGCAATCAGTAAATCGAATGGGGAGGTAATTTTAATGTTTTCTTCATTTCCATCCACCCAAGCAATTTTATAACCATGCGCTTCAACCACCGATGCATCATCTGTAAAAGAACTATTAAAATCCTGTTGGTAGGCTTGTATGATCAAATTACGCTCAAAACATTGCGGAGTTTGCACTAATTTAAAATTCTCACGATTCACATGTTCTGTTTCAGAAACCTCCATTTTTCGTAAACTTTCTTTGATGGAAAGTACTGGAATTACAGCCAAATTTCGGTTCAAATCCTGAAATAGCCTATCCAATGTTTGATGTGAAACAAAAGGCCTCACGCCATCATGAATAGCAATTACCTCTCCCGTTGCTGCTTCAAGAGCATTTTTTATCGAGTGAAACCGCTCAAGTCCACCGGAAATTAATTGATGTGTAATGGTACAGGAATGTTTTGTTAGTATTTCTTTCCAATAATCCATCCATTCGTTAGGCAAGGTGATGATAAATTCCGCTTCCGAATCAAAAGCATGTAAATTTTCTAAAGTCAGTAATAAAATGGGTTTGTTTTCCAGTTCTAGAAATTGTTTGGGTAAATTGGAATTCATTCTTTTTCCTATTCCACCTGCCGTAATAATAAATGATTTTTTCATGAACCAGTTTGTCTCTCAAAGGTAAGAAATAAAACAAAATTCGTTTTCAATTGAATGGATTTGTTTATTTTGCAGTCAAATTCAAACAGTATGTGGACAGTTAACGGAAATCCGTTGGTTCCAACCAAAGGAGCCAAAATTCACTGGGAAGATAACCGGTTTTTTACGATGGAATTGAACGGAAAACAATTTCATGGTGAGGTATTAGAAAATAACCTTGAAAACAACCATCTTTTACTAAAAATTAATCATGCTGTTTATGAGATTAAACGCAAGGGAAATTTAGATGACTTGATTGCTTCATTGGGAATGGATAAGCCGAAAATTAAACGAATTAAAGAGCTTCAGGCGCCAATGCCAGGACGAATTTTACAGTTATTTATTCAACCCGGAGATGAAATTCAGGTGGGCGACCCAATTCTTTCGTTGGAAGCGATGAAAATGGAGAACGTGTTAAAAGCAGATGGTATTGGAGTGGTAAAGAATATTCAAATCGAACTTGGTGCTGTTGTAGACAAAGGAACAGTTTTGATTGAATTTGAATAAAACGATTCCATGATTCACGAACAATTTATGCAACGTTGTCTCTATTTAGCTCAATTGGGTGAAGGGTACGTTGCTCCTAATCCGATGGTGGGATGTGTTATTGTGAAAGATGGAAAAATAATTGGCGAAGGATACCATAAAATGGTAGGCCAAAGTCATGCAGAAGTAAATGCAGTTGAATCTGTTCAGGATAAAACCCAAGTGGAGGGTGCAACAGTTTATGTTTCCTTGGAGCCATGTTCCCATTTTGGTAAAACTCCCCCTTGTGCTGATTTATTGATTCAGTTGCAAGTGAAACAAGTTGTTATTGGTTGCACAGATAGTAATCCGAAAGTAGCAGGAAAAGGAATTGAGAAGCTGAAACGCTCAGGAATAGAAGTAATTACCGGTGTTCTGGAAGAAGAGTGTAAGCGTTTAAATAAACGATTTTTTACTTTTCATGAAAAACAGCGACCGTATGTCATATTGAAATGGGCACAAACCTTGGATGGCTTTCTGGATCGTTCTCGAAAAACGAATGATACCGGTATCAACTGGATTAGCGCACCGGAAACAAAAGCATTGGTGCATAAATGGCGTTCTCAAGAACAAGCAATTTTAGTGGGAAGAAATACCATTTTACACGATAACCCCTCATTGACAGTAAGGGAATTTCACGGTAAAAACCCTACTCGAATTGTTATTGATAGCCAATTACAGTTGAAAAATGACATGAATATTTTTTCAAAAGACGCACCAACAATTATTTTTAATCGATTAAAAAACCATACTAATAACAATGTTGAATGGGTAAAAATCCCTGAAACAAGTACGTCAAATATTCTTAAAGAATTATACCACCGAGGAATTCAATCTGTTTTTGTGGAGGGCGGAAGTCGAACCTTGCAATATTTTATCGTGGATAATTTGTGGGACGAAGCGCGCGTTATTGTAGGTAAAAAAAACTTCGAGGAAGGTATAAAAGCACCGGTAATTAGCAAAGTCCCAACAGATACACAACCGTTTGGAGAGGATAATATTTATTATTATTACAGAAAATGATTGCATTAATTGGTTGTATTCTTTTTTCAAGTTTCATTTTCATATTGTTTAAGTTATTTCCAAAATTTGGAATCAATACTTTTCAAGCAATTGTTTTCAATTATGTGACTGCTTTTCTCTGTGGGTTTATTCTGTATGGCCACACTTGGAATGAAAAAGCGTGGACCGACACAAACTGGTTGATCGCTGCGCTACTTTGTGGTATTTTGTTTATTTCCCTGTTTGTTTTAATGGGTAAGAGCGCGCAAATTAATGGGGTTGCCCGCACTTCTGTTTCCGTTAAAATGAGCATGGCAATCAGTGCAATTTGTATTGGAATTAGCGTATCAGAGATTTTCACTTTATGGAAAATACTTGGTATTTGTGCGGCAATTGTGGGTGTTTTATTGGTTTCTTTGGATCGTGAAAAAGACTCAGAAAACAAGTCCATTTGGATGTTATTTATCCTTTTCTTTGGGAGTGGTTTGTTGGATTTTGTATTGAATTTTGTTCAAAATCATTTGTTATCGCATGTAAGCGCAGCTTTATTTTCGGCAATTGGTTTCGGAATCGCGGGATGCATTGGAATGTTCATTATGACCATTTCGATTGTGAAACAAGAATCAACCTTAGAATTAAAAAACCTACTAGCCGGAGTATGCTTAGGAATCCCAAATTTTTTTTCGATTTATTTGTTAATAGAAGCTTATTCCTCAACAGGATGGAGCGATTCAACTGTATTGGCAATTGTGAATATTAGTATCGTGGTTATTTCCGCGATTCTTGGCTTTCTTGCCTTTATGGAAAAATTGACTTTACAAAAGCTTTTTGGCTTACTTTCGGCGTTAATCGCTATTGGCTTGTTGTATTATGCAAATTTGAGATAATCCAATCCCTCAATCTATTCAGGTTTTTTTAGCGCTTTCATTTTTTCCATAGCATCCTTGATATGCGACACTGGTTCAATTATTAATCGTAATTTTTCGTTTTGTTGCGCTAATCGATACCCGCTTGGATTGGTTTG
>CAIUSK010000342.1 GCA_903901805.1 uncultured Flavobacteriales bacterium | reverse complement strand
CTACCAATAGTTGGTATTTAGATATTTTATTATATCTTTGCATCCCCAAAATGGGATTATTAATTAAAAATTAAGCTATATGTACGCAATTGTAGAGATAGCCGGGCAGCAATTCAAAGTGCAAAAAGATCAAAAGATTTTTGTACATCGTTTAGCAGCAGAAAGTGGAGCAAAATTAGATTTTGACCGCGTTTTGTTACTAGATAATGATGGCAAAATTCAAGTTGGCGCCCCAGCTATAGCAGGAGCAGTGGTTTCTGTAGAAGTGAATGATCACGTGAAAGGAGACAAAGTAATTGTTTTCAAGAAAAAACGTAGAAAAGGGTATAAAAAGAAAAACGGTCACCGTCAATCTTTTACCATCATCACAATTAAAGACATTAAAGTTAAATAAGTAATAAATATTTGAACCATGGCACATAAGAAAGGAGTCGGTAGTTCCAAGAATGGTCGCGAATCGCATAGCAAACGCTTGGGAGTTAAAATTTTTGGTGGACAAGCTGCGATATCAGGAAACATTATTGTTCGTCAGCGTGGAACGACACATCACCCAGGAAATAACGTAGGTATTGGAAAAGACCACACGTTGTTTGCGTTAGTTGACGGAGTTGTTGAATTCAGAAAAAGAAAAAATAATCGTTCGTTTGTTTCTGTTAAACCGTTAGAAGTTACTGAAGCATAAATCGATTTGATTTAATAATTGAACCGCTTGAATTTCAGGCGGTTTTTTTGTGTTTTGTCGGAACGGGATCATGTCCATGTCCTCCCCAAGGATGGCATCGCATGATTCTTCTTATTCCTAGATATAACCCTTTAATTGGGCCCCAGACTTGTAAGCTCTCAATCATGTAATGGGAACACGTTGGTTGATACCGGCATACTGAAGGGAACAGCGGCGAAATGATCAGTTGATACACCCTCACTAAAATTACAAATGGAAAAATAACCATTTTCTTAATCCAATTCATTCCACAAATTTCAACTTTTATTGGCTAGAAATATAATTATCAGATAAATTTCTTTTAACACTTTCTCATTCCGTCTAGATTTATTACTTTTGTATACCTAAATTTAATATAAAGATGCCTTATTTATTTACATCTGAGTCCGTTTCAGAAGGACACCCGGACAAAGTATCTGATCAAATTTCAGATGCGTTAATCGATCATTTCATGGCTTTTGATCCAAATTCAAAAGTAGCATGTGAAACTCTTGTTACCACGGGACAAGTTGTTTTGGCTGGTGAAATAAAAACAAGTTCTTATCTAGATGTTCAATCAATAGCTAGAGAAACCATAAGACAAATTGGTTATACGAAATCAGAATATATGTTTGATGCTAATTCTTGTGGAATTTTTTCCGCTTTGCACGAACAATCTTCTGACATCAATCAGGGTGTTGAACGAACGAATCCTGAAGACCAAGGAGCAGGAGACCAAGGGATGATGTTTGGTTATGCCACAAGAGAAACTGATAACTACATGCCTTTGGCGTTAGATTTAGCTCATAAAATACTTCAAGAGCTTTCTTATATCAGAAACAATGAGCCTGAATTAATTCCTTATTTACGCCCTGATGCAAAATCACAAGTAACAATTGAATATTCAGATGACAACGTGCCTCAGCGAATTGATACTATCGTTGTTTCTACGCAACATGATGATTTCGATGCGGAAGCAATTATGTTAGCAAAAATTAAAAAAGACATTATTGAACTAGTAATTCCACGCGTTAAGGCTAAATTGAAACCGGAATTACAAGCACTTTTCAATGATCAAATTCAATACCATATTAACCCTACAGGAAAATTTGTAATTGGTGGGCCTCACGGAGATACTGGTTTGACAGGGAGAAAAATAATCGTTGATACCTACGGTGGCAAGGGTGCCCACGGCGGTGGTGCATTTTCTGGGAAAGACCCTTCAAAAGTGGATAGATCAGCAGCTTATGCAACGCGTCACATAGCAAAAAACCTTGTTGCGGCAGGTTTGTGTGATGAAATATTGGTACAGGTTTCTTATGCAATTGGCGTAGCAAAACCATGTGGATTGTATGTTAACACTTACGGAACATCTAAAGTATCAATGAGTGATGGTGATATAGCGAACAAAGTATCTGAAATTTTTGATATGCGTCCTTATTTCATCGAGCAACGTTTAAAATTGCGTAACCCAATGTATCAGGAAACTGCTGCATATGGTCATATGGGTCGTGTTAATGAAGTGGTGACAAAAAGTTTTAAAGCTCCAGATGGATCTGTAATTACTAGAGAAGTTGAATTATTTACATGGGAAAAATTAGACTATGTGGATAAGGTAAAAGATGCTTTTGGTTTGTAATTAACATTCACTATATTTCGATCCCGGTTTCTACTGATTCCGGGATTTTTTTATATTATTGAAATACTATGTCTGATAAATTACTTCATGCGGAAATGAAAGAATTGCTTAGTTCCTTTTTACGGAACGCTTTCAGCATGAATAGTAATGATCAATTAGCAAATGTTCTGGTGTCTGGTGTTATTCCATTTGATGAACAAAATCTTAGTTCAACTCCTGATTGGGAGAAACTTATTCGAACAGCGAAAAACAGTGAAAAAGAATTTGGTCTAAATCCATTGTGCAAAGCAACAGGAGTAGTCCATTTAAACTGGAATAATAAAGAATATCATTTCCCTTTATTTCTAGAAGAGATAAAATTAATGACCGATAAACTTTCCAATCAAATAAGACCAACGATTTGCGGTGATCAAAAATTCAATCCCTTCCTGAAACATTTTTTCGATAAACAACTCCAACTTAAAATCCCAGAACAATTAACTGAAATTGAACCATTCTTCGCTATTCATCCAACTATAAATATTGATTTTAGCAAACAATTCATTGGTAGTTTTCACCCACACAGGTACGAAATTGTTCGCGATATAGAGAATTTAGTAGCTGCTGATTCCTATTCTTTCGCATTGAAACAATTACTAGGAGTTGAGGAACAGGCTGATAAGGTTGAATTACCGCTAAGTATTTCTAATTTGGTATCAGCAGACCCAGATCAATTACACGTTTTAGGAATGATTTCTGAATCAAATTGTTTAGTCCAAGGACCACCTGGAACAGGTAAATCACAAGTCATAATTAATTTGTTAGGAAAGCTCATAGAAGCGAAAGAATCAACTGTTGTAGTTTCGGAAAAACGAGTTGCGTTAGATGTTATACAAAAAAAAATGTCTGCATTGGGAATTGGAGGATTTTGTTTTACGACAACCAGTCACTTTTCAAACACCCATTTTGTTTCAGCCTTAAAAAAAGAATGGATGCGAATAGAAGAAAATTCGTTTAAATCAATAAAGGTTACTAATCAACATTCACTTCAAAAGCAAGAACTACAAAACATTCTGAATTTATTACATCAACCTGGTCTTGTTAGTGGTATTAAGGTTATTGAATTGTTGAATCAAATTGATTTGGAAAATAAATCAAGTGTTCAGCCATATTCTAGCTCACTTCCAACACTCGAGGAATGGAAAAACGTTAAACAACTTATTGAATTTATTTTGGAGCATCAACTTTCTGATATAGTTGTATGTCTCAAGCCCGAATTGATAGAAAAATCGTATTTATTATCCATTGAATCAAACCTTACAAACTGGAAAAAAGCGATTGACCGTATTTCAAAAGAAGAGAACCAAGTTAGGTATAAAGACATTTACCAACTGGCGCGTAAAGCCTTGATTTTTTCAAAATTTGAGAGTCACCTGTTTAGAAAATTTAATCGAAATTTACTTTCTAACCCAATCAACCGAAAAAAAATAGAAAAGAAAAGATCTGAATTAATCAAACAAAATGTAGAACTAGAAAAACTCGAATTAGAGAATAATCATTGGATCAAATTACCAAATGAAGCTGAAGCAACTGAGTTAATCAATTATTTCAAACAAAAAGGATTTTTTCAAGGGCTTAAACAAAAAATGATTTGGAAAACCTGGACTCGTTCTCCATTTTTAGACCCAATTACTTGTTTTCAATCACGCTTAAACCAACTAAGGCTAAAAAATAAGTACCATGAAATTCTCGCGTCTTTAGCAATTTTTGGAATTGAAAATACTCGCGATTTAGAGGAGGCATTGACTTTGATTCGATCTATTTCACCCGAGGAAGTTAGTTTATTCGAGGCTACATCTCCGGAGGAAATAAAATTCTATAACGAATTACATCCACTTTTAAACAAACTTATTACAGACTTACAGTTATATTTTCAATTTGATGACGCACAAGATTTGACCCATTACTTGAATGAACTTGAGCGCAATCTTGATCTTGTTTTGGCAATTGAATCTAAACTACAAGGATCAAGCAGAACTATTCCTTTTCTATTGAAAAATTACAAGACAATCTCAGAGATGGAGAAAGCTATTTTACATAGCGCCTGGTCCAAAGTAAAAATTGACTTCCCAAAATTAACCGATTTTAGCTGGGACGAAATCTATAATAAAACACAACAATCAATTAAAACTGAACAACAAGAAAACGAAGAATTTGCTCATTTTTTACTTCAAGAACAAAAAAAGCAATTTGAATATTACAGCTCCGTGTTACGGGCACCTATGCAAAAGCTTTCTACGGAAGAAAAGGCATTAAAGCAACAGTTAAAAAATGGAAAAAGAATTCTGATAAAAGAATTTAGTAAAAGCAGGAATCATTCCTCTATTCGCGATTTAATGGACTCTGATGCTCAAGTTTGGATTCAATTACTAAAGCCCATTTGGTTGGTAAATCCTGCAAGAATGGCAACTTGTTTCCCCTTGAAACAATCGTTATTTAAAGTAGCCATTTTCGATGAAGCAAGCCAGATCCCTTTCGAACATGCATTGGGAACGTTACAACGGGTTAATAGAATATTAGTGGCAGGTGACCCACAGCAAATGAGCCCAAGTAATTACTTTTCATCGAATACTGAATCTGTTGATTTATTGCATCAAGCACATTATTACTTACCAAGCCACTTCTTATCCTACCATTACCGAAGTCAACATCCAGCATTAATTGCATTTTCAAACCGTAATTTTTATGAAAATCGGCTAATTGCCTTTCAACATGCCTCTTACAAAGGAATACCGATTGATTTTCAATACGTAAAAGATGGGTTTTTTGAAAATAATGTAAATAAAATAGAAGCAGAAAAAGTTGCTACCTATATTTCTTCACGTATTGATAGCCG
>CAIUSK010000341.1 GCA_903901805.1 uncultured Flavobacteriales bacterium | reverse complement strand
GGAACAGCATTGGATATTGAGGACCATTATTCACTGTCAGATGCGAATGCAAATGTTTTAAAAGAAGTGGAAATGAATCAATTTGGAATAGCCTACGAAAAAATCTTGAGCGAGTTAAAATCAGTACATAGAGAAGTTTTTACCTTAATGCATATGGATGGTTTATCGATTAAAGAAATTGCTGAAATTGTTCAGGCAAACGAGGGAACCGTTAAGTCAAGGTTGTTTTATTCAACCAAACAACTTGCGGAGAAATTAAAAGAGTTTAATCCTGTATTAGAATAAAAACATGGAAGAAAAATTAACCGAGATTCTCATGTCAAAATCTTTTTCTGAATTAACAGAAATGGAAAGGATGTCTTATTCTGAATGGTTTACTACCGAGGAGGATTATGAATCACTTCAGTCTTTATTCGTTCAATTAGAAGAATATAAAAAGAACCAACCTTCTGCTAGTTATCATAAAACCAAAGTGGCTTTGGATGAATTATTTGATAAACAATATCATTCCAGTAGTTTTACTACTCGTATTTTTCCTTCAAATAAACCCTTTTATTTAAGTCCTATATTTCAAATTGCAGCTATTTTGTTGCTACTTGTTTTGCTTTATCCACTTTCTCAAAAGGAAGTCGAGACTCCTATTCAATTAGCTCAAAATGATTCTGCCTCTGAAAAAATAGGCAAAAAGTCAAGTAAAAGTAGTTCCAGTCAGTTGAAAATTGAAAACGAAGTTAAATCGGTTAATAACAGTAATAAAAGGAACAGTTCTTCTTCTTCTTCTCAAACTGGTAACAGCATTGAAATCGGTACTAAATTCGAGGACTTACGATTAACCAACATGCCAATAGATGGATTAATTCATGACGAAAGCATGCCATATTCTGATGAATCAAATGAAATGGCGGATGAGGTAAGTAGGTCTGAGATTCTCGAAAAAGTAGTTTCCGATTATACGGAAGATTTATTATCGAAACCTGAATTTGTAAAAGAAGCAGATGTGTTTTTTTCTCAAAGAAACGTTGGGAAAGATTTGGAGCAGCGAAACGATAAGTCAAAAGTGAAATCATTGAGTGAAAACACTTCCATTTTAGCCTTATTAACTCCCATTTTTTAGAATAAAAAAAGGAGTCATGATTGACTCCTTTTTCGTATATCTATGTGTTATTGTCTACTAATCCAATGAACCAATCATTTTGGATGGGTCGACATATAAGTCATATTCTTCAGAGGTTACATGTCCTAAGCCAACCGCCGCTTCTTTTAATGTAGTTCCATTTTTGTGCGCGTATTTGGCAATTTCAGCGGCTTTGTAGTATCCAATTTTCGTGTTCAATGCGGTTACAAGCATCAATGAATTTTCCAAGTGTTTTTTCACAACCGGAATATTTGCTTGAATGCCAGCTGCACAGTTTTCTGTAAATGAAACACAAGCATCTCCAATTAATCGAGCAGATTGCAATACGTTATAGGCAATCACAGGCTTGAATACATTGAGTTCAAAATGTCCATTCGAACCGGCAACCGATACAGCAACATCATTTCCCATTACTTGAGCGCAAACCATGGTTAATGCTTCAGGTTGAGTTGGATTCACTTTTCCGGGCATGATGGATGAACCCGGCTCATTATCAGGAATAATAATTTCACCGATACCGCATCTAGGTCCAGATGATAACATACGGATATCGTTTCCGATTTTCATTAAAGAAACTGCACTTCTTTTCAGAGCACCGGATAATTCAACCATAGCATCATGTGCGGCAAGGGCTTCAAATTTATTTTTAGCTGTAATAAAAGGAAGGCCTGTAAAATCAGCAATTTTTTGAGCTACTAAAACGTCGTATCCTTTTGGAGTGTTTAATCCAGTGCCAACAGCGGTACCGCCAAGGGCTAATTCTGCAACCATTTCTAACGCACTTTTAATAGCACGAATAGAATTGTCTATTTGCGCAACATAACCGCTAAATTCTTGCCCTAAAGTCAATGGAGTTGCGTCCATAAAATGGGTTCTTCCTGTCTTTACGATATCTTTAAATTCGATAACTTTTTGTTGTAGAACCTCTCTTAATTTGTTTAAACCTGGTAAAGTAACGTCAATCGCCATTTTATAAGCTGCAATATGCATCGCAGTAGGGTAGGTGTCATTCGAAGATTGAGATTTGTTTACATCATCATTTGGGTTTAGTACTTTTTGTTCATCGGTTAAGCTTCCTCCTTGTAAAACGTGTCCGCGATTGGCAATCACTTCATTGCAGTTCATGTTGGATTGTGTTCCTGATCCGGTTTGCCAAATAACAAGTGGAAATTCAGAATCATGTTTTTTATCCAGAATTTCATCGCAAACTTGAGAAATTAAGTCTCTTTTTTCCGAAGGTAAAACCCCTAGATCGCAGTTAGCATGTGCTGCTGCTTTTTTTAAGAATGCAAAAGCGTAAATGATTTCGATAGGCATAGATCCTTCTGGGCCTATTTTAAAATTGTTTCGTGATCTTTCTGTTTGAGCACCCCAGTAACGATTGGCAGGAACTTTAACTTCACCCATCGTATCTTTTTCGATTCTGTAGTCCATATTGTTTGTTTATTCGTTTTATTTATTAATTTTACGGCGTTAAAGCAACAAAAGTAATACAAGATGAGCGTATTTGGAATAGTTTTATTCATATTAATATTCGGAATGGCATTCTGGATGTTAGTTTTTTTAATGGGATTCATTCTTCCTTATTGGATCACATTAGGAGTTATTGAGCAATTGAGACCAAAAAGAATTTTAGACGATCCTAAAACAAAGGAGTAATCTATTGTTTTTGAGCAACTCCCCGCATCCAAATAATTTTTTTTGAAAAAAAAGGTAAAAGTATTTTCTGTTTCCATAAAGAATTACTACTTTTGCCGTCCGTTCTTTGAACTAGGTGGGATGGGTGAGTGGCTGAAACCAACAGTTTGCTAAACTGTCGTACGGGTAACTGTACCGCGGGTTCGAATCCCGCTCCCACCGCAACAAAGTGGAGTTGAAGGGATGAGAGTAAAAGGGTTCGACTTAAGCGAAGCGAAAGCACCGAAGGAACTCCCGGTCCCACCGCAACAATGTGGAGGTGAAGGGATGAGAGCCAAAGGGTTTAATGTTAAGTTAAATCTTGTGCCTTTATAAAAAGAAGAAAAAGTTTTAAAAACGATTAAAACAAATTAAAAAATATAGATGAATTGTTCGGGGCGTAGCGTAGTCCGGTCATCGCGCCTGGTTTGGGACCAGGAGGTCGCAGGTTCGAATCCTGCCGCCCCGACAAGGGGGATGAGCAATCATC
>CAIUSK010000340.1 GCA_903901805.1 uncultured Flavobacteriales bacterium | reverse complement strand
CATTAGAGAATCGATGATAAAAATGAAAAAAAAGATTTTGTTATTTGAGGGTGGAATGGCTAATAGTATTGAAGAAATGGTTGTTGAGGAAGGCTTGAATGTTACAAAAAGACTTATAGCACATTTAGGCATGCGCAATTATAAAATTGATACTTCAAAGGAAAGAGAACCGGTCGTTTTAAAAGAATCACGTTGGTTAAGAGCTCCTAATTCGGGCATGTTTCAAGCCTTGGTAAAAAATGGAGCACAGGTGGATAGAGGTACAATTCTAGCTGTTGTAACAGATCCGTATGGTAATTTTGAGAAGAAGATCAAATCTCCAATTTCGGGGTTTGTAATTTGCGCCAATGAATCACCCGTTGTTTTTAAAGGTGACGCCATCATTCACATTGGAAAAGGAAACTAAACCTCCATGTTATCAATTAATCTTACTTGTTCGCAATAAGCCGCTATACAACAAGTTGTGTGGGTTGACCAATTTTTGGACAAAGGAAGTAAGGTGTCTGAATCAACAAGTTCAAGGTATTCTATCTGAAGGTTTCCTTGGTTGAAAAAAGCAACTCCTTTTTCTATCGCTTCCATCGGTGAAAAACCCAAAGCTTTCATTTTCTTAATGAATTTAAGAGTTTCTATAATTACTAAAGCATCTTCTTTTTCAGCGTCGCTTAATCGCATATTTCTGCTGCTTTTTGCCAAACCTGTTTCTTCGCGAATTGTTTCACAAGCAACAATTTCAATGGGGAAATTAAAATAATCATTCATAAAACGAATTATGGCTAATTGCTGAAAATCCTTTTTTCCGAAATAAGCTCTATTTGGAAGAATTAGCTTAAAAAGGTTATGCACAACATGCACAACACCCTGAAAATGTCCCGGTCTAAACTTACCTTCCATCACCGAATCAAGTCCATGAAGATTAATCGGTTGAAAAGAATCATTTTGTGGGTAAATAGTAGAAACGGAAGGGATGAATACAACGCACGGGCCAACTTTCGATAATAATAACAGGTCGTTTTCCAATGTACGTGGATATTGATTTAAATCCGCGGGATTATTAAATTGAGTGGGATTTACGAAGATACTCACCACAACCACATCATTTTCACTGTATGCTCTTTCCACTAATTTGATGTGTCCTTCATGCAATGCCCCCATTGTGGGAACAAATCCGATAGAATAGGATGAGCTCTTTTCCCAAGAAGCCTTCAGCAGCTGAAAATCAGCAGCTGAGGAAATTACCTGTAATGAGTGAGTATTTGACATAAAGACGACAAAACTAGGTCTTTTTTTGAAGATCCGTAATTTTTACGTAATTTTGCATTCTAATTTAGCATTTACATTGCATGGAGAAAAAGAAAAT
Organism: uncultured Flavobacteriales bacterium; assembly: GCA_903901805.1. Taxonomy (GTDB): domain Bacteria; phylum Bacteroidota; class Bacteroidia; order Flavobacteriales_D; family Crocinitomicaceae; genus UBA952. Next base: position 6,935 of record CAIUSK010000340.1, on the reverse strand, counting down.
TCTTTTTATTTCCCAGGAAATATTCCCGTTCTTACCGAAATCTGAAATTTCTTCAACAGCTAGGAGGCTGCCACAATTGATTCAAGAAATAGGAAAAGAGATTAGAGTCTTTATGCCTAGATATGGATGTATCAACGAAAGACGGCATCAACTTCATGAGGTAATTAGACTCTCTGGTCAAAACTTAACAATTGACGATCAAGACCATCCTTTAATCATCAAAGTTGCTTCCGTTTCAGCAGCGCGAATGCAAGTTTATTTTATTGATAACGAAGAGTATTTCAAACGAAAAGACACGCTGAAGGACGAAAACGGTGATTTTTATTCTGATAATGATGAGCGTTCCATTTTCTTTTGTAGAGGTGTTTTGGAAACAGTTAAAAAACTCGGTTGGCAACCAGATATCATTCATTGCAACGGCTGGTTAACTTCCATGATGGCTTTGTATATCAAATTTGTTTATAACAAAGACCCGCATTTTGCCAATACCAAGGTTGTGTATAGCATTTATGAAGATTCATTTGATGCCCCATGGGATAGTCGATTACCGGAAAAACTAATCTTTGACGGAGTATCTAAAGAGGTAGCAGAAACGTTCACTGATACTAGTTGTGTTGGTATTACGCGTTCTATTGCACAATATGTTGACGGAATAAACGTTGGAACTGAAGCTCTTTCATCTGAAATGAAAACTGTTTTTGATGCAGCAACATGTCCAAAATTAGCGTATGTTCCAGAAGAAAATCAAGCTAAAGAATTGTCTGCATTTTTTGACAAAATAATTGATGAATCTGTTTTAGCTTAGCAAGAATGATACATAAAATTGTTTCTAATAAAAACGAGTTCGTCAAGTTATTGGCGCTTTTTTTTATAACAATAATTTTCCTTTCTGCCTGTAAGAAAAAAGATACTACAGTTGGAAAAGACACCATTGATCCTAACGAAATATTGGGTGGAATTACTGTTGATACCTTTAATTTAGAAACTTATACGATTGAAGAAGATTCAATAATAACGGATAACGGCCCAAATGGACTTCTCGGTAGTTATAATGACCCTGAATTTGGAGAGTTTAATGCCTCTGTATATACTCAGCTTCGCTTAGCAAATGTTAACCCCAATTTTGGAACTGTTTCCAACATCGTCATGGATTCCATGGTACTTGCATTGGAATATGCAGGTTATTATGGTGATTTAAGTCCTCAAACATTTGAGGTATATGAATTGAATGAAGATTTATTTATCGACTCAACCTATTATTCTTTTACCACGAAAGCTACAAAATCACAAAACTTAGTGTCTTTCGGAAAAGGAACTATCACACCCGCACCCAATCAGGGAACAATTTTGGCAGGAGATACCGTAGAAGCACAATTACGCATTCATTTAGACACTAATTTTGCTAAAACATTAATTACGGAAGCATCAAGTGGAGGTACAACCTTTGCGAGCAACGAGAATTTTTTAACTTATTTCAAAGGCTTGCACATTAAAACAAATAATGGTGCGCAAGCAGCTGGTGTGGGCGCTGCCTTATATGTTAAATTAAACGATCCAGCTTCTAAATTAACCATGTATTTTCATCAAGAAGGTGTTTTTAAGTCCTATGATTTCTTGTTGAATGCAAGTTGTGCCGATTTTACACATGTTTCCATTAATTCTAGTTCTAACGTGACTTCCGTTGTTCAAAACAATGAGCTGGGTAAGAATGAATTCTATGCACAAGCATTTAAACATAGAGCAATTGTAAAAATTCCAGGTTTAGCAAACCTACCTAAAAACACAGTGATTCATAGAGCTGAATTAACCCTGCCTATTCAGTATCAAACAGGATATAGATACAAACCAGGAAACGGTGTGTCGGTATCAACCAAAGTTAAAAGCACTGATAATTTCTACACTAGTTTATCTACACTGGGTGAATACAGCGATTTTAAAAAACATTTTTTTATTGACATACGAGATTATATTCAGTCGCTTACCAAAGGTGAACTAGAAAACACGGGCTTGGTAATCTCGCCTCGCTTTTTTATAAATTCAGCGGAACGAATAGTCTTTAATGGACTAAATACGACCAACAAGATGAAACCTAAATTAATTCTCACTTACACAACCTACTAACATTATGTGTGGAATTGTTGCTTACATCGGGAAAAAAGAAGCTTTCCCTATTGTTTTGAAAGGCCTTAAACGATTAGAATATCGTGGTTATGATAGTGCCGGCGTTGCCTTGCTTTCACAAGGTGAATTGTCTGTTTATAAACGTGCTGGTAAAGTTTCTAATTTAGAGGAACATGCTACTCAGTTTAATGTGACGGGACATGCAGGCATTGGTCACACAAGATGGGCGACTCATGGTCTTCCTAATGACACAAATGCTCACCCTCATGTTTCCATGGATGGGTCGATTGCACTTATTCATAATGGAATTATTGAAAATTACGACTCGCTACGCAAGGAATTGATTAGTCTAGGTTATGTTTTTAAAAGTGAAACAGACACCGAGGTATTGGTTCATTTGGTGGATAATATTTCGAAAAAAGAAAATGTATGGTTTGGTGAAGCCTTGCGTATCGCCTTACATCATGTGGTAGGAGCATATGCAATTGTAGCAATATCAAAAAATTATCCAAACAGATTGGTTGCCGCTCGAAAAAGTAGCCCACTGGTTCTTGGAATTGGCACCGACGGAGATTTTTATTTAGCCTCAGATGCAACTCCCATTGTAGAATATACCAAACAAGTGGTGTATATGGAAGATGAGGAAATTGCTGTAATTGATTTAGAGGATGGTTTGAAATTATACAACATTGGTGATCAACAAAAAACACCTTATATTCAACAATTAGAATTAGAATTGGAAGCCTTGGAAAAAGGAGGGTATGAGCATTTCATGCTGAAAGAGATTTACGAGCAACCGCGTTCCATTTTGGATTGTTTTAGAGGAAGATTAAACACGGACGAAGGATGGGTTTCACTGCGTGGAATTCGTGAATACGAAGATAAAATGATTCAGGCAAACAGACTAATTATCGTTGCTTGTGGAACTTCTTGGCATGCTGGATTGGTTGGAGAATATTTGATCGAAGATCTTGCAAGAATCAATGTTGAAGTTGAATACGCAAGTGAATTCAGGTACCGAAATCCAATTATTCATGAAAATGATGTGGTAATTGCGATCTCTCAATCTGGCGAAACGGCAGATACTTTGGCGGCTTTGGAGCTTGCTAAATCAAAAGGAGCAACAATACTAGGTATTTGTAATGTGGTTGGGTCGTCTATTTCTCGTATTACTGATGCGGGTTCTTATACGCATGCTGGACCAGAAATTGGAGTAGCGTCAACCAAAGCATTTACCGCTCAAGTAACTATTTTAACGTTATTAGCACTGACATTAGCGCATAAAAAAGGAACAATCACAACTTCAGCATTACATACCATGTTGGCCGAATTAGAGGCTATTCCGAATAAAGTAAAACGCGTTTTGGAAACCAACGCACATATTGAAAAAATAGCTAACACCTATAAAGACGCAACAAATGCATTATACTTGGGAAGAGGAAGTTCATTCCCGGTTGCATTAGAAGGAGCGTTGAAATTAAAAGAGATTTCTTACATACATGCTGAAGGATATCCTGCGGCAGAAATGAAACACGGACCAATTGCATTAATCGATGAAAACATGCCCATTTTTGTGATTGCTACACAAGGTAATTCATATGAAAAGGTAGTTTCTAACATCCAAGAAGTTAAAGCGCGTAAAGGAAAAATCATTGCTATTGTTACAGAAGGTGATGTTCACGTGAGGGAGTTAGCCGACGAGGTTATCGAAATTCCTGAAACCAATGAATATTTAGTTCCTTTATTGGCAACTGTTCCTTTTCAGTTATTATCTTACCATATTGCTGTCCTTAGAGGGTGCAACGTGGATCAACCACGGAATTTAGCGAAAAGCGTAACGGTGGAGTAAGTAGTTCATTGTGAATCTTTTTCGCTATTTTGTTGAAATTTCCTATGATGGCGCCCCATTTTATGGTTGGCAGCGTCAATTGGGTCAGATTTCGGTGCAAGAAGCCATTGAAATAGAACTTCAAAAATTGTTTTCCGGTCAAGAGATACCAATTGTTGGTTGTGGACGCACGGATGCTGGAGTTCATGCCAAACAATACTTTTTTCATGTTGATTTTGATTCTGAAATACATGCAGCTACCCTTAGTTATAAGCTAAATAGTATGTTGCCCCAAGCAATTTCGGTTCAATCCATTTTTCTTGTTGATTCAAGCTTACATGCGCGTTTTAGTGCTACCAAACGAACCTATCGGTATTTTATTCATCAACAAAAAAATCCATTTTTGTTGGGTAAAAGCACTTATTTCCCTAAAGAACTGGATATTAATAAAATGCAAGGGGCGTGTGAGTTTTTATTGGGCACACAAGATTTTAGTTCATTTGCTAAAGTTCACACAGATGTTAAAACCCATATTTGTAACGTATATTCAGCAAGTTGGCACGAAGAAAACGGTCAATTAGTATTTGAAATTTCAGCAGATCGTTTTTTGCGTAATATGGTGCGGTCGATTGTGGGGACATTGTTGGATATTGGCACGGGAAAGATACTGTTGACTGATATGCCGGGTATTATTGAACAAAAAAATAGAAGTGCGGCCTCTCAATCCATCGCAGCCAGCGGACTGTATCTTTGGAAAATTGAATACCCCGTTGTATGAGGTTAATTCTTACGTTATTTTTCGTGTTTTATGGTTACGCTGTTGTGCGTTATCATTTTGGAAAACAATTAGATATAAGCTATTTTTTGTTTGTTTTTAATAAGGCAGTTGCTTGGTCTGCAGCGGCTTTTTTAGGATTATCTTTGATGCATTTTTCCAAAAAATTACCCTCTCGAAAATTGTTTGGATTGAGTGCGTTTGGATGTGGGCTCATTCATATTGATTTATCCCTTTATTTGGGATTGCAAGGCAATTTTCCGGAGTTATATATTGAGGGTGGTTTATCTAAGAAGGGTGCATTAGTGCTAATTTCTGGCTTAACATCTATAACGATCATGCTATTTCCTTTTTTAACTTCAATTTGGCCAAATAAATTTCCTCAAAAGTGGTTTCACTATGGGAAATGGGCTTTGCTCATAAATCTGTTTCACCCACTGATTATTGGTGTTAGCAATTGGTGGACGCCTTTAAAATGGCCTTATTTTTTACCCCCAATAACACTGCTCATCGTTTTGATGAACGGAATTTTATTTTCGATTTATTGGAACAAAAAAAAGGAGAGTTAATTAACCCTCCTTTCCTATCAATTCGTTTATTTTTAACTAAACAAGATACTTTGTCCGTATCCACCTGTTTCAATTGGATTAACAATTAATGCCGGAATTTTAGCGTCATTCGTGATGATATATTGTTCGTAATTTGCGGTAATAGCAGAAAGAAAACTTGTTCTGTTCAAATTCATAATGGCTATCAAATCAGCGTCAATTCCAACGGCATATTTAACCACTTCTTTATCAAATCCGCCACTTGGTGTAATAGTAGATTCCATTTCTATATTACGTTCAGCAAAAAAGCGTTTTGCAAATTGAATATTGGCTTGTACGTGATGTTTCAAGAATTCATCAGACTCGTCCGGTGTAACAACGTGCACCTTAGAATTAAAATATGCAGCAAGATTAGCAACCATGGCTAGTTTTTGCTTTGTTTCTTTATGTAAATCCATTGGAACAACGATGTTTTTGTATCCTTCCAATTTGATTTTTTTGTCTTGTACAATTACAAAAGGTACATCTGAATTAGTAACTACTTTCAGTGCATGACTTCCTGTGATGTGTTGCCATCCATGAGCACCATGAGTTCCCATGAAAATTAATTCAGCTTGATGCTCTTTCGCAAAATCACCTATATCTTCAAATATGCTTCCTATTCGCACGCTTGGAATTAAGTCTACTCCCAAATGATCGAATTTTTTTACTACAAGATTTAAACTCTCTTCAGCCTCAGAAATACTCTTTTCTTTCGAAACAACGTGTAAAACATAAATTTGTGCACCAAGCGGAGCAGCGGTTCGGATGGCATGATCTAATGCATTGTCTGCAACTGGAGTAAAATCATGAGGAACAATAAAGGTTTTCTTTTTCATACAACTACCTAATTAGAGAATATACTTTTGTGTTTTGTAGAACCAAATGTAGTTATTTATTCCAATAACAGCGCAAATAAAGCGACATAAAGTCTATAAAATTGCTTGAATTTTAGCATTCAAACTTTATCTTTACCAAAAAATCACTTATGTACCAAAATATCCTTTTTGAAGAAAAAGATCAATTAGCAATAATTACAATAAATCGACCAACTCAGTTAAATGCTTTAAATAAAGAAACAATTTCTGAGTTACACGCGTGTCTATCTAGCGCCAATAGTTCCAAATCTATTCGAGTTATAATTATTACTGGGTCGGGTGAAAAAGCATTTGTGGCGGGAGCTGATATTAAGGAGTTTGCTTCCTTTTCTGTGGAGGAGGGAAAAACCCTAGCGGCAGAAGGTCAAGCGGTTTTATTTAGTTTTATTGAAAATATGAATAAACCTGTAATCGCTGCCATTAATGGTTTTGCTTTGGGTGGCGGATTGGAATTGGCGATGGCTTCACACATACGATTAGCGTCCACCAATGCAAGAATGGGACTTCCTGAAGTTTCGTTAGGAGTAATTCCTGGATATGGAGGTACACAACGTTTGACACAACTAGTAGGAAGAGGAAAAGCCAATGAAATGGTTTTCACTGCAGGTATGATAAATGCAGCAGACGCGCTTAGCTGGGGACTAGTGAATTATGTTGTTGAACCAGAACAATTAGTAGCAAAAGCTGAGGAGATCGCGGTTAAAATTATTCAAAATTCGGGAACAGCCATTGCAGCCGCCATTCGT
>CAIUSK010000339.1 GCA_903901805.1 uncultured Flavobacteriales bacterium | reverse complement strand
TGTTGGTGCTTTTCAACCCGTATATATGGCGGGTTATATAATGGATAAATTTGCTTTTAAAGACATCGTTTTCAACGTAGGAGTACGTGTGGATGTATTCGATGCAAATCAGCCGGTTTTGAAAGATCCTTACCTTTTCTTCAATGCGCTTAGTGTAAAAGAAGTTAGAGCTCTTAAAGAATCTGATCCAAATGCATATTCTTGGGTGAATCTTCCTCAAGGTATGGGTGATGATTATGTGGTTTATGTAAATGATGTTAATAATCCATCTGCAATTAACGGATTTAGAACAGGAATGAATTGGTATAATTCTTCGGGTACTCCAGTAGAAGATCCAAAAGTGATTCGTGGTGCAGCTGGTATTGCTCCATGGTTGACAAATCCTTCTCAGGAAACACCAAATGAAACAGCATTTGAAGATTACAAAGCTCAAGTGAATGTAATGCCGCGTATCGCATTTTCATTCCCTATCTCTGATGAGGCTTCTTTCTTCGCGCATTATGATGTGTTGACTAAGCGTCCAACAACTGGATTTAGGTTCAATCCGTATGAATATCAATTTATTCAAACTAGAAATGAGGTAATAAATAACGCAAACCTTAAACCAGAAACAACTGTTGATTATGAGTTAGGTTTTCAACAAGTTTTGTCTCGCACCTCCTCTCTTAAGATTTCTGCGTTCTATAGAGAACAAAGAAATAATGTTCAATTAGTTAATATGTTTGAAGCTTATCCTGCCACCTACAGAACTTATGGAAACCGAGATTTTGGTACCGTAAAAGGAATGACAGTTTCTTATGACTTACGTCAAACAGGAAATGTTCGTTTAACAGCTGCTTATACACTTCAATTTGCAGACGGTACAGGTTCAAATGCTAATACAGCTGCTGGATTGATAAATGCAGGTCTTCCGAATCTACGTAATATATTCCCGTATGATTTTGATCAGCGCCATGCATTTAATATTACTTTTGATTATCGTTATGGTGAGGGAGAGAACTATAGCGGACCAGTTATTGGCAACAAAAGAATTTTGGAGAATTTTGGTTTGAATATTTTCTCTAATATTAATTCTGGTTCACCATATTCTACTCAAACATTTATCACCGACGAGGGTATTGGTAACTTAAATGCAGGTTTAAGTGGAACATTGAATGGTTCCAGATTGCCATGGACAAATCGTTTAGATATTCAGTTGGATAAAACATTTAATGTTGCATTTGGCAAAGATGATGACAAAAAGAAGGTTGCTTTTTTAAACATATACTTACGTGTAACTAACCTTTTCAATAACTTTAATATCCTTAACGTTTATCGTGCAACTGGTAACTGGGATGATGACGGATTCCTTGCAGCAGCAGCAAGTCAAACATCTATCCAAAATCAGATTGATGAGCAAGCTTTTAGAGATTATTATGCAATGAAAGTTCAAAATGCTTTCAATATTAGTGTACCTCGTACAATCAGATTAGGTGTTAAATTTGATTTTTAATTAAGTAGAATATAAACAACAGATATATGAAAAAGCAATTATTTGCAGCTTTATTCGGAATTACAATTGTTACTTCAAATGCGCTTGCGTATTATGGACCTAATGATAAGAGTAATAAGCCTGTGTCTAAACCCAAAGGAGCTAATTGTAGTCCTGCAACAGCTAAATTGTACATGGAGTTTAATGATGTTAAGGCATTAATTGAACAAGGTGGTAGCATGTTTCAAAACAGACAAGCAAGTATTGCAGCATACGAAGTGCCCAAAGGAAGTAATCGTTTTGCGATTTTTGCAGGTGCTTTGTGGATGGGAGGAACAGATATAAATGGTCAGTTAAAACTTGCTGCTTTGAAGTTTCGTCAGGGAAATGATTTCTGGCCTGGTCCTTTAACAGTAACTCCAGGAACGGGAACATTTAATCCAGGTTCTCCTGTTGGAGATGGTGCGATTAGAGATTTTGGTGAAGCTAATATTGATCCAGATCAGTGTATTGCATTCGATAAATTCTACACAATTAAAAAAGCGGAAGTAATTCGTTTTAATATCTGGTGGGAATGTAATAACGGTGTTTCAACTGAAGGATGTGATGATATTACTGTTCCAACCAACGATGAATTAAATAGAATTTACGGATGGCCTGCTCATGGTGATGTTTCAAGAGGTCAAGATTATTTTTTAGCTCCTTTTTATGACCGTGATGCTGATGGTAATTACAATCCTGATAGCGGTGATCATCCTTGGTATGACGATATTTTAGGTAGAGACGATATTGAATGTGGTGTAGACCGTAGGGTTTCATTGTACGGAGATGAAACGCATTGGTGGGTTTTTAATGATAAAGGGAACATTCACACTGAAACAAATGGTGATCCTATTGGAATGGAAATACGTGCTCAAGCGTTTTCATTTGCCACCAACGATGAAATCAATAGAATGACTTTTTACAATTATGAATTGATTAATAGAGGTACTCAGACGCTATATGAAACGTATTTTTCTCAGTATTTGGATGCGGATTTAGGAAACTATGCTGATGACTATGCGGGTTGTGACGTGTCACGAGGTTTAGGTTACATGTACAATGGTGACCTAAATGACGAAAGTGATGGTGGTAGATTAGGTTATGGTGAAAATCCACCGGCTATTGGTTGTGATTTCTTTGAAGGTCCATATCAAGATGCTGATGGTATAGATAATCCAGGTCCTTATTTTGACGAGGCTACACAAACAGAAGTTGTTCCATCCGTAGTTGAAGCGTTAGCTAATGATGGTATTATATACAAAGGTATCGGAATTGGATACAGTGATGGTATTGTTGATAATGAACGTTTTGGTATGCGTCGATTTACTTATTATACCTCAACTTCTGCTTATCCGTATAATGATCCGGGACCTGCATCTGAGTATTATAACTTCATGAAAGGAAATTGGGCGAATGGTTCTCAAATGTTTTATGGTGGTTTAGGTCATGTAGGTTCAAATGGAGTAACAACTACAGAATCAAGTTATTTGTTCCCAGGAGATTCTGATCCATTGCATTGGTCGACAGGTGGCGAAGACATGACATCAAACCCTCTTTATGCGAATGGATGGAGTGAGGCTACAAATAACAATCCTGTTGGAGATAGACGTTTTGTACAATCTGCTGGTCCATTTACATTGAAACCAGGTGCTATTAATAATATTACTGTTGGTATTGTGTACGGTAGAAGTACAGAAGGTGGATTAATGGCTTCTGTAGATGCAATGAAAAGAGCAGATACGAAAGCGCAAGCATTATTCGATGCATGTTTTAAAATTCTTTCTCCTCCAGATGCACCGAAAGTATTAATTCAAGAATTGGAAAATGAATTAATTATCATGTTGGAAAACCCTTCTTCTTCAAACAATTATAAAGAAGGTTACAAAGAATTGGATGAAGTAAACATTCCAGACCCAACGGTTGATCGTTATTATCGCTTCGAGGGATATCAAATCTTCCAACTTAAAAGTTCAGATGTTTCTGTTGCTGATATTTCTGATCCAACGAAGGCTCGTTTAGTAGCACAATGTGATATTAAAAATGACGTTTCTCGTTTAATTAATTTTGAGTTTGATGAATCATTAGGTTTCTCTGTTCCAGTTGAGAAAGTGGATGGTGATAACACTGGTATTCGTCATTCATTTAAAGTTACGGATGATGCCTTTGCTCAAGGACAACGAACATTGGTAAATCACAAAACATATTATTATGTTGCTGTTGCTTATGCCTACAATCAATTTAAAAAATATGATCCAAATGATCCTGAATTGTTGGATGGTCAAAAAATACCTTTCATTTCATCTCGTTTGAATTACGACGGAACTGCTATCAGAGCATATGAAGCTGTTCCGCATAGTCCAGTACCTGAAGCTGGTGGTACAATGCAAATGATTGAGTATGGTTCTTCCCCTCAAATCACGCGCTTAGATGGTTACGGAAATGGAAATCGCTCATTGGATTTCACTCCTGCAACATTGACCAAAATTTTAACGGATGGTTTTATGGAGAATCCAACGTATGATTATGGAAAAGGCCCAATTAACATTAAAGTGGTTGATCCATTGGCATTAGCACCGGGCTATTTCGAATGTAAATTCAGAGATTATATTGCGCCAACAACAGGTAATGGAGCAGATACAGCAAGTTGGGTTGTGTATCAATACGACACAAAAGGTGGAAATATCATTGATTCAGTTAGTTCAGATCAAACAATAGCTGTAGATAACGAGCAAATAATTCCAAAATGGGGAATCTCGGTTCAGATTTATCAGGAGAGTTATTATTTTGCTTCGGGATCTGGAAATGTATCTGCGAAATATACAGACATGATTGAGTCATCGATTGAATTTGCAGATTCTTCCAAAAGATGGTTAACAGGAGTATCAGATAATGATGCTTACTTCCCAACAAACTGGGTACGTTCAGGGGATTATGCACCTGAAACAGATGAAAATGATCCTGCCTACGAATGTTTGCCTGATGGACCGTCTTATCTTGATCCATGTCAATATAGAGATGAATCCGGTGTGGATCCTGATCAGAAATATGAGGCTTTGTTAACGGGAACTATCGCACCGCACAGATTGGTAGGTTACCAAGCGGATTATATGCCATTGGCTTACTATGGTACATTTACTGGATCAAGTAAAACAAATGCGTCAATTAGCTTCTTGCCGAGTGTAAATATAATTTTGACCTCCGATAAATCAAAATGGACACGTTGTCCAGTTATTGAGTTGGGTAGAAACACAGCATTGAATGTTGGTTCTGCAGCACCAGGAGCAATGCGCAAAAGTCCAAGTGTGAATAAAGAAGGGCAATCGGATGGAAACGGAAATGGAATGGGTTGGTTCCCGGGATATGCCGTAGAT
>CAIUSK010000338.1 GCA_903901805.1 uncultured Flavobacteriales bacterium | reverse complement strand
TGGCCCCTACCCTTTCACAATAATACTCCCACGTTCGATCGCACGCCCCATACTCCAAGTTCGTTGTCAGTACTTCATCACCCTGACTTAACTTAAGTGATTTTGCGATGGTATTTATTGCATAGGACGGATTTATAACTAATACTATATCGTCGGCATCACAACCCACAAAATCGCCTAGTGATTGGCGAACGCCAACTAATGCCTCGACCCCATCATGTACGATGAATTGAACGGGTTCTCGTTCCAATCTCAATTGCCATTCTTGGTATTTTTCGAAAATCGGCTTGGGACAAGCACCAAATGATCCAAAATTTAAATAGGTAATTGTTGGGTCGAGTAAAAATAAATCTTTGAAATCTTTACCCATACTATTTATTTATTGCTCTACGAATTTGATAAAAAAGAGGAAATCCAGATAAAAACAAAACTGCTCCCCAACCAAATGCTGCTTTATTCGATACAAAAACACTGATATTCACCAACGTATAGACAACAATATAAATACCTGGCAACCAAGGATACAATTTCAATTTAAAGATTCCACTTTCATCTGTTTCGTTTTTCTTTGCTCTTTTACGCAAGATAAATATTGCACCCGCTGCAGCAATTAGGCTAATACTATCAAAAAACATCACGTACTCTAGAATTTTCTGAAAAGATTGCATAAAAAACAAGGTGATAAAAATGAATCCACAAAAAACTAGTACACCAATTTCCTGCACCTGAGTTTTGCTATTGACACGCATGAAAATCGAAGGCAGCACTTTATCTTGCGCCATAGCGTAATATACCCTCGGATTACTTAAAATCGAAACATTTACGTAGGCCATAACTGCCAAAAACATCACTAAAGACAAAAAAACAGAAGCTGTTTTCCCAAATAACACACCAATCATATCTGAAGCCAAGGTTTTTGTGCTGGCCAACTGATCAAATCCCAAAACCGAAAAATAACTAAAATTTACGGCCAAATACAATACTAAAATGACCGTAATTCCGATGAAAATTGACTTCGGAAGTGTTCGTGATGGATTTGCAATATCGCTACCAAAATTTATCGTATGTTGGTAACCTCCATACGTAAAGAAAACAGGTATAAAACACATGATGAAAGCTTTTATTGGATTTTCATCTACTGGCAAAGGACTTTGTGTAACGGAATGAGCATCGACACCTGTCGCGATAAAAACACAACTTATCAGCAATAAAATAAGTGCAATTTTGATCAACATAAGACCATTTAGAACCATGGAACTAATTCGAATACCTAATAGATTAACAATTAACAAAATCGTAACAGTTCCAATGGTAACGATAATTGTTGACTGAGCATCTGCCATTCCCGGGAATAAGATTGGTGCAATATATGCAGAACCCATGATTGCAACCGCAGCGGTTGAAGCAGCATTCGAAATTACCGTAATCCAATTCACCATAAAGGCAAATACGGGATTGTAACATATTGAAAATAATTTATAAAATCCTCCAGCACTAGGAATTCGGGAACCAATTTCAGCAAACGTAAGTGCACCAAATAAACTAACGACTGCACCAACTGTCCACGCAAGAAAGAAGATCTCAGGAGTTCCTGCTTTAGTAGCTACTTCAGAGGGAGTTCTAAAGATTCCCATTCCAATTACAAGGCTAATTACTATAATGCTTAGATCAAAAACTCCTAGTTTGGGCTTAATTATTTGTGTAGTTGACATGGTCTAAAGTTAAAAACTTATTCATTTGTAAAAGATGTTTGTAAAAAAAGATTCGATGACATGGCATATACTTTGCTAAGTGTTAAAAAAAACATCTATGAAAACTATCATTTTTGCCATTGGAATTTCACTTACGCTTATCTTGGTAAGTAGTTCAACTCCTAGTAATTTTCCAACAATCAATAATACCGCATTTGCTCCCGGCGAATACTTAAAATACCGCGTAAGCTATGGAACAATGGATGCAGGAGAAGTGATAATGATGGTAAAATCTACCACAGTAAAAGGAGGCGGAAGAGAATTGATACACGTTGAAGGTACTGGGAAAACGCTTGGCGGATTTAATTCTTTTTATAAAGTGGTAGATAAATACGAAAGTTATTTGGACAAAAAAAGTTTAATCCCTTGGTATTTTTATAGACGAGTGAATGAAGGAGGGTACAAAATCAATCAAGACTATACCTTTTTTCAAGACCGGAATACTGTTTCTAATGGAAAGAAGTCATTTAGTGTTCCTGCTGGAATTCAAGATATGATTTCCTCATTTTATTATGCTCGCACAATGAATTTCACCAACATGAAAGCTGGAAAAGTATTTCAATTCAAGTGTTTCATGGATGATGAAATTTGGGCATTGAAAATTAAATATGTGGGCGATGAAATCATTAAGATTAAGTCGGGAAAATACAAATGCCATAAATTTGTTCCGGTTGTTCAAACTGGTCGCGTATTTAAAAGTGAAAAAGATCTAAATTTTTGGATTACTGCGGATGCTAACAAAATACCGATTCTAGTAAAAGCAAAAATACCGGTAGGATATGTTAAATTACATTTAACCGATTACAAAGGATTGAAAAACG
>CAIUSK010000337.1 GCA_903901805.1 uncultured Flavobacteriales bacterium | reverse complement strand
TGGATGCAAATAACTTAATTTTTTGGGGTATTGAACCCCAAAAATTTAGGCAAACAAAGCCTCAGAATCTAGATGTATTTTCTGCAATATTCTAGAGATAAAGAGGACGAAAACGGTCAAGCTTTTTTAGGCATTAACAAAATGTCCTATTCATTTTGTATCTTTACCCCCCACGAAAAAAAGAAATGTCAAAAGTTAGAAAACAAGAAGCGCTGGACTACCATTCAATGGGTAAACCAGGAAAAATAGAGGTTGTTCCTACAAAACCATATGCATCTCAGAGAGACCTATCGCTTGCTTATTCTCCAGGCGTTGCCGAGCCATGTTTGAAAATAGCTGAAAACAAAGACGATGTGTACAAATACACAAGCAAGTCGAATTTAGTGGCGGTGATTACTAATGGAACTGCTGTTTTAGGCTTGGGTGACATTGGGCCTGAGGCCTCTAAGCCTGTAATGGAAGGAAAAGGATTGTTGTTCAAAATCTTCGCAGACATTGATGTTTTTGATATTGAAATTGATGCAAACGATCCTGAATTGTTTATCCAAACAGTGAAAGCTATTGCACCTACTTTTGGAGGGATTAATTTAGAAGATATTAAAGCGCCTGAGGCATTTGAAATAGAGAGAAGATTAAAGGCTGAATTAGATATTCCAATTATGCACGACGACCAACATGGTACTGCAATAATTTCTTCTGCTGCACTATTAAACGCGTTAGAGTTAGCGGGTAAAAAAATTGAAGATGTAAAGATTGTTGTATCTGGTGCTGGGGCGTCTGCTTTGTCCTGTGCAAAACTCTATTATTCGCTCGGAGCAAAATTATCAAATATTTTTATGTTTGATTCTAAAGGCTTATTGTCTAAAAACCGATCCAATTTGGATGAGTATAAATTGTTTTTTGCAGAACATGAAAACGATGTTTCATTTGAGGATGCATTCAACGGTGCTGATGTTTTCTTAGGTCTTTCACGAGCAGGTTTGGTATCAAAGGATATGATCGCGGCAATGGCCAGTGACCCTATTGTTTTTGCCTTGGCTAATCCGGAACCAGAAATATCCTACAAAGATGCTACATCAGTTAGAAAAGATATTATCCTTGCAACGGGTCGTTCTGATCACCCTAATCAGGTAAATAATGTGCTTGGTTTTCCGTTTATTTTTAGGGGAGCATTAGATGTGCGAGCTACAACAATTAATGAGGAAATGAAACTCGCTGCTGTTAAAGCAATTGCTGCTTTAGCTAAGGAAACAATACCAGAGGAAGTAATTCAAGCATATGGGGAAAAGAATATTTCATTTGGTCGTGAACAAATTATTCCAAAACCATTAGATCCACGTTTGATTCATTGTGTTGCTCCTGCTGTTGCAAAAGCGGCAATGGATTCTGGTGTGGCAAAAAACCCAATTTTAGATTGGGACGAATATGAATCTATATTAAAAAGCAGACTAGGTCTTGATAGTAAGCTCATTCGAAACATTACAACAAAAGCTCAGTCTAGCCCTAAAAAAGTTGTCTATGCAGAGGGCGACAATGTAAAAACATTAAAAGCGGCACAAGTTGCTTTCGAAGAGGGTTGTGCCTTCCCTATTTTATTGGGCAAGAAAAAACGAATTGATGCACTCATTAAAGAATACGGTATTGAATTACCAGAAAAAATAATTATAGATCCTAAATCTGAGGAGGAAGAAGAGCGAAGAGGACTCTATGGAAAAGCATTTTTCGAGAAAAAAAAACGCAAGGGATTTACAGAATTTGAAGCCCTGCAAATCATGCGTGAAAGAAATTATTTTGGATCTATGATGGTAGATCAAGGTGATGCAGACGCAATGATTACAGGTGTTACGAGAAGTTATCGTTCATCAATTAAACCAGCCCTTCAAACGATTGAATTGCAAAAGGACGTGAATCTTGTTGCGGGTATGTATATTCTCATCACGAAAAAAGGACCATTATTTTTAGCCGATACAACAGTAAACTTAAATCCAACAGCGGAGCAAATAGCTGAGATAACGGTAAACGTTGCTAAAACAATTCGTAAATTAAAGATGACTCCACGTATTGCCTTGTTGAGTTATTCTAATTTTGGTTCCTCTCCAGGTGACGATTCAGAAAAAATGGCGAAGGCAGTTAAGATATTACATGAAAATCATCCAACATTAATTGTTGATGGAGAAATGCAAGCTAATTTTGCACTCAATAAAGAAATGATGAATGAAAAATTTTCTTTTTCGCAATTAGCAAATAAAGAAGTAAACACATTGATTTTTCCTAATTTATCTGCTGGAAATATTGCGTATAAGTTATTACAGCAAACAACGGATGCTGATGCAATAGGTCCAATTTTAATTGGCTTAAAAAAACCAATCCATATCCTTCAGCTAGGAAGTTCTGTTCGTGAAATTGTGAATATGGTAAAAATCGCTGTCATTGACGCACAAAAATAAATAAGTATGATTGGGCAATTAACAGGAAGACTTATTGAAAAAACACCCACTGAAATTGTGGTTGATTGTGCAGGAGTGGGCTATGAAGTTAGAATATCTCTAAATACTTTTTCTGCACTAGGATCCGATGAGGCGATAAAAATTTTCACCAAACTTATTGTCCGTGAAGATGCTCATTTGCTGTATGGTTTTCACACAAAGCAGGAGCGTGAAATGTTTAACCATTTGGTGAGTGTTTCAGGAATTGGCCCAAACACAGCGATGATTATGTTGTCTTCATTAACGCCAGATGAGGTGGCTAATGCAATTCAAACAGAAGACGTTAGAACTATTCAAGGAATTAAAGGAATTGGAGCCAAGACCGCTCAACGCGTAATCATTGATCTAAAGGATAAGGTGTTAAAAATGAATATTACAAGCGAAAATGTATCTTCGAGCCACAATACAATTCGATTTGATGCGTTAAACGCTTTAGTTTCTTTAGGTTTTGATAAAAAATCTGTAGAAAAAGTACTGGAAAAAATTTCAACCGGTGAAGAATCGGTTGAGGAATTAATTAAAGGAGCACTAAAACTATTGTAACATTGTATAGGAAAACAACAGGAAATAAGGCCTTGGTAAAATGGTTGTTAATTGCACACGTATTTGTTGTGTGTTCTGTTGTTGTTGCGCAAGACACTACGCTTCAATATCCTATTTCTAATCCACTTGACCCGACCCTAAATACTCCTCAAAGTTTTGATTTCGGCGACCCTTCCTCCGTTGAACAATCTGTGGTGTATGACCCGCTTACTGGTAAATACATTTTTACAGAACGATTAAGCAATGGTCTGTATTTTCGTTATCCTTCCATGATGACTCTGGAAGAGTATTTGGAATATGAACGAAAAAAATCAACAACACTAAATTGGCAAAAAAAGATTGAAGAACAAACCGAAAAAGGGCGTCCTTTTGAGTTGCCCATTAAAGTCGGAAGTAAGTTATTTGCAGATTTTTTTGGTGGTAATGAAATCGTTTTGCGCCCACAAGGACAAGTAGAGGTTTCTCTTGGGGCAAATTATTCTAGATACGATAATCCTGTTTTACCTCTTAGACAGCGACAAATCACCCGCTTTGATTTTAATCAGCAAATTCAAATGAATTTAGTGGGACAAATAGGATCTAAACTAAAGATAAACACAAGTTATAATACACAGGCGGCATTTGATTTTGATAATATTTCAAAATTGGAACACACCGGAAATGAGGATCAAATTTTACAAAAAATCGCTTTAGGACAAATAACGTTTGATTCTCCAACTTCCTTGATTCAAGGTTCGTCCACGCTTTTTGGAGTAAAGGCTCAATTAAAGTTTGGTCGTTCTTATTGGGATTTATTTGCTGCTACATCAAAAGGAAAACGACAAGAAATAAATATAACTGGAAAATCACAAGTTCAAAAGTTTGAATTGGGAGCAGATAAATATGAGGCAAATCGTCATTACTTTTTAAATTTATATCACCACGACAATTATGATGCGGCAATGGCGTCATTACCCGTTGTGAACTCAACGGCTTATATTACTCGAATTGAAGTTTGGTTAACCAACCGAACCAATAATACTGAAAACACCAGAAACATTGTCGCTTTCGCAGATTTAGGAGAAGCAAAATTAGAAAACTGTCAAGGAACACCGGGTGGATATTCTCCAGGAATTTTCCCGGATAATGAAGCCAATAATTTATACCAATGGGCCTCTTCTCAACCACAGATTCGCGCATTTCAAAATTCTGTTACAACTTTAGCCTCTCAGGTTACCGCTCCCGGGCCTTTTATACAAGCCGTTCATTATGAAAAAGTTGAAAATGCACGTAAATTAACAGATCAAGAATACACCTACAATGCATTGCTAGGATATGTTTCATTAAACACTCCGTTGAATAACGATGAAGTGTTGGCGGTTGCCTATGAATATACCTACAATGGAGAAACTTTTCAGGTTGGAGAACTTTCAACTGATGGAGCGCAGGGACAAGAGGCATTGGTGTTGAAATTATTAAAACCAACGATAACGAATCCAAGAAATAAAGTATGGGATTTAATGATGAAAAATGTTTATTCTGTTGGAGCTTTTCAAGTTGATCAAACAGGATTTAAAATTGATATTCTTTATAATAATAGAGAGACATCCGTGAATGTTCCATACTTTCCAATGACTGGTGTTGATGACCGACAAATTGTTACTTTATTGGAAATGGACAAACTGAACCAAAACAATCAACCATTTACGGATGGTGTTTTTGATTTTGTTCCCTTTACTATCACGGGTAATAAAATGGAAAATGGTGGGACGATCAATAAAAAAAATGGTCGTATTTACTTTTCTACCATTGAGCCTTTTGGTAAAACATTAGAATCAAAATTAACAGCAGCGGGAATTGCTCCAACATTGATAAATCAAGTGGTTTATACTGAATTGTACGATTCAACGATTACTGCAGCACAACAAATACCAGCCAAAAACAGATTTTCTTTTAAAGGAGAATATCAGTCATCTATCACTTCTGATATCCCATTAAATGCGCTTAATGTTCCTCAAGGAGCAGTAACAGTAACAGCGGGCGGAATTAAACTAACAGAAGGATTAGACTTTTCGGTTGATTATAATTTAGGCCGAGTAAAAATATTAAACACTGGAATCTTAGAGTCTAACACCCCCATAAAGATTTCGATAGAAAGCAACTCAGTTTTTGGGTTTCAAGCAAGGTCTATGTACGGTGCGCGATATAGTTATCGTTTGAGTGATAAGTTTAATATTGGTGCTACGGCATTACGAATGCTTGAAAGACCCGTTACCCAAAAAGTAGATATAGGCAGCGAACCATTTAAA
Source organism: uncultured Flavobacteriales bacterium (assembly GCA_903901805.1). Classification (GTDB taxonomy): domain Bacteria; phylum Bacteroidota; class Bacteroidia; order Flavobacteriales_D; family Crocinitomicaceae; genus UBA952. Next base: position 14 of record CAIUSK010000337.1, on the reverse strand, counting down.
AACACCATGATTGG
>CAIUSK010000336.1 GCA_903901805.1 uncultured Flavobacteriales bacterium | reverse complement strand
GATATTCCTTTTTGTAGCGCTACATCACTCATATTTACTACTAAAATGAGTGGTATTTGCATGTCGTAAAGTTGACTACATAAAAGTAAATTTCGTTTTAACTGCGACGCATCTAAGATAACTAACGCAAGATCAGGAAAGTCGACGTGTTTTTTATCTGTTAGAACCTTATATACTACTGCTTCGTCATCTGTTCGTGGGTAAATACTGTATGTTCCAGGAAAATCAATTAGTTGATGTTCGGATTTTCCTATGCGCAGGCTACCCGATTTTTTATCTACTGTTACACCTGCAAAATTTCCAACTTGTTGACGCAATCCAGTCAACAAATTAAATATGGAACTTTTTCCAGTATTTGGATTACCAAATAGAGCAATTTTCACCTGTTGTTAAAATTAATTACCATACAAATTGGTTACTACAAAAGTAACACAATTCAATTAGCTCCAAGAAGCTATTAACAGTATTCTACGGAAATGTGATTATTTCTTTAAAAAAAGAAAAGGTATTCGAAAATTGTTTTTCAACAGCAAATATGCTTTCAGATTTTATATTAACTTTAAGGTTCCATTTTTGAATTTCAATGCACTTAATTTTTGATACCGAAACCACTGGTTTACCTAGGGATTTTAAAGCCCCAATAACTGATACTTCTAATTGGCCTAGGGTTGTACAAATCGCATGGCAATTGCATGATGAGATGGGAAATCTTATGGATCAGCGCGATTTTTTAATTCGTCCCGATGGATTTAATATCCCTTACGATGCAGAAAAAATTCATGGAATTTCTACCGAGTTAGCCAGTCTTTATGGTGATTCTTTATCTGATGTTTTAACTATATTTCAATCGGTTTTGGCCAAAGCTCAATTTGTTGTTGGGCAAAATCTAAATTTTGATTTAAATGTACTTGGGTGTGAGTTTATTCGACTGGGAATGGATTCTCCACTAACAAAATATCCAGTTTTAGATACTTGTACGGAGAAAACAGCTGAAATGTGTAAGCTTACCGGAGGAAAATCTGGAAGGTATAAGTTGCCAACATTAACTGAATTACATGGTCATTTGTTTGGTTCCCCGTTTAATGAAGCGCATAATGCAACCGCTGATGTTGAAGCAACTACACGATGTTTTTTGGAATTACTGCGCAGGGGTCATTATTCCGCCGAAGAATTAAAGCAATCACCAGAATATTTTGCGCGTTTTCAAACAGCCAATCCAAAAGTAATTGAACCACTTGGTTTAAAACACATGAATCTGAAGGCTGAGGCAGAAAAACTGCGCGATCAAGCCAACAAAAAGAAGGGGTCATCGAATGTTACAGCCTCATCAGTTGATTTAAAGGATGTTAGTTTTGCGCATTTGCATGTTCATTCGCAATATTCTATTTTACAGTCAACGGTTGATATTCAACGACTTGTCGATAAAGTTGCTGAACTGAATATGCCTGCGGTTGCATTAACGGATACGGGAAATATGATGGCAGCCTTTCATTTTGAAAAAGCAATTTCGGGCTACAACAAAAAACTGAAAGAAAAACGAAAAGAGGCTGCAGAAAAAGGAGAAGTTTTTGACAAACCAGATATATTACCCATTATTGGTTGTGAATTTAATGTTTGCCGAAGTTTAAAAGATAAATCTCAAAAGGACAACGGATACCAAATTGTATTACTGGCAAAAAATAAAAAAGGGTATCAAAATTTGATTAAACTTGCTTCAATTGCTTATACACAAGGGATGTATTATGTTCCGCGTATTGACAAAGAAGCTATTGAGCAATACAAGGATGATTTAATTGTACTTTCAGGTAACCTCTTTGGTGAAATTTCAAGTTTGATTTTAAATGTTGGTGAGAAACAGGCAGAAGAGGCTTTAGTTTGGTGGAAAGAAAAATTTGGTTCAGATTTTTATCTCGAGATTATGCGTCACGACATTGAAGTCGAAAATCGTGTGAATGAAACATTGATTTCCTTTTCCAATAAACATGGCGTGCGCTTGGTGGCATCTAATAATATTTATTATTTGAACAAGGATGATGCAGAATCTCATGATGTTCTGCTATGTGTGAAGGATGGCGAACTTGTTTCTACTCCTAAAGGACGTGGGCGTGGTTTCCGTTATGGACTCGATAATAATGAATATTATTTTAAGTCGAGCGAGGAAATGAAAGCGCTTTTTGCGGATCTTCCGGAAGCTATTTTATCTGTCCCTGAAATTATCGATAAATGTGAGCCATATACCCTAGCACGGGAGGTTTTACTTCCGGCTTTTGATATTCCTGAAGAATTCACGGATTCACTAGATGCAACAGATGGTGGAAAAAGAGGTGAGAATAATTTTTTAAGACATTTAACGTATATTGGAGCTAAAAGAAGGTATTCAGAAATTACACCTGAAATTGAAGAAAGAATTGATTTTGAATTAAAAACGATAGAAAATACTGGTTATCCAGGCTATTTTTTAATTGTTCAAGACTTTTGCCAAGCCGCTCGTGAAATGGGTGTTTCTGTTGGACCAGGTAGGGGATCTGCCGCTGGCTCGGTGGTGGCTTATTGTACTGGAATCACCAACGTAGATCCTATCAAGTATGATTTACTCTTTGAGCGTTTTCTCAATCCTGATCGTATTTCAATGCCTGATATCGATATTGATTTTGATGATGAAGGTCGAGGTAAAGTGATTGAGTATGTAATCAATAAATATGGTTCAAATCAAGTAGCTCAAATCATTACTTATGGTACGATGGCTGCAAAATCAGCAATTCGTGATACGGCAAGGGTAATGAATTTGCCCCTTCCAGATGCAGATAGATTAGCAAAATTAGTGCCCGATATTTCCTTGAAGAAACTTTTTTCTTTTTCAGATATTGAGTTGGCAGATAAATTTAAAATTAGCCAGGAAGATCTACAGTCAGCAAAGGAGTTACGAAAAATTGCTGAGGGAGATGACTTATTAGCTGCTGTATTAAAACGTGCTAGAGATATTGAGGGATCGGTCAGAAATACGGGAATTCATGCTTGTGGAGTTATTATTACGCCAGATGATTTAACCAATTTTGTTCCTGTAGCAACGGCGAAGGATTCAGACATGGTGTGCACGCAGTATGACAACTCTGTTGCTGAATCAGCTGGATTATTGAAAATGGACTTTCTTGGTTTAAAAACCTTGACCTTAATAAAATATGCGGTTCGCTTTGTCAAGGAAATTCGTGGAATTGACTTAGATCCTGATAATTTTCCGGTAGATGATCTAAAGACTTACGAATTATTTCAGCGAGGAGAAACAGTTGGGATTTTTCAATATGAATCTCCCGGAATGCAAAAGTACATGCGGGAATTGAAACCCACGGAATTTGCTGATTTAATCGCAATGAATGCCTTGTATCGCCCGGGGCCATTAGAATATATTCCAGCATTTATTAAACGAAAACATGGTGAGGAACCCATTGTATACGACGTAGATGATTGTGAAGAATATTTGAAAGAAACATACGGTATAACGGTATATCAAGAGCAAGTGATGCTCCTTTCACAAAAACTGGGTGGTTTTACAAAAGGTGAAGCGGACACATTGCGAAAAGCAATGGGTAAGATAGATCGTCCGACACTGGATAAAATGAAACCTTTGTTTCTAAAGCAGGGAGGAGAAAAGGGACATCCGGTTGATAAATTGGAGAAAATTTGGCGCGATTGGGAGGCTTTTGCTTCCTATGCCTTTAATAAATCTCATTCCACCTGTTATGCTTGGGTGGCATACCAAACAGCCTTTTTAAAAGCAAATTATCCTGCGGAATATATGGCCTCTGTGTTGAGTAACAACATGAATGATATTAAGCAAGTATCCTTTTTTATGGAGGAATGTAGACGCATGGGGCTGCAAGTTTTGGGACCGGACATTAATGAATCAAATTATTCCTTCACGGTAAATCAAGAAGGTGCGATTCGTTTTGGATTAGGTGCTATAAAAGGACTTGGTAGTGCGCCAGTTGATGCCTTTGTTGAAGAAAGAGTAACAAATGGGTTCTTTAAATCTATATTTGATTTAACCAAAAGGAGTAATTTGCGCATTTGTAATAAGAGAGCAATTGAAAGCTTGGTAAATGCAGGTGCATTAGATTCATTCGGAGGTATTCATCGGGCGCAGTATTTTGCGGAAGATCAAAATAACCGTTCATTTATCGATAATGCAATTCGTTTTGGTAGTAATTTTCAGGGAGAACAAGAATCAGGACAAGGGACAATTTTTGATCAACCAGATATGATTCAAATACCCGAACCAACGATACCTTCCGCCGAAGAATGGAGCTCCATGGTAAAATTGAATCGCGAAAAGGAAGTTGTCGGGATTTTTATTTCTGGTCATCCTTTAGACGATTACAAATTAGAAATTGATTCGTTTTGCACCGGTAATGTTTCCATGTTAAAAGATCTTGAAACTTATAAAGGAAAAGACATTGTGCTGGCTGCAATAGTAACAGATACAGAGCAACGATTAACAAAAAAAGGGGACAAATTTGGTTCTATGGTAATAGAAGATTATCATGATTCATTCAAACTATTTTTATTTGGAGAGAGTTTTTTACGTTTTCAGATTTTTCTAACCCCTGGAATCTTTGTTGCTATTAAGGGTAGAATTGAACCCAATCGATTCCGAAATCAACTGGAATTTGCAGTCCATTCTATTGAGCTTCTAGATCAATTTAGGGATAAACGAGCCAAAAATTTACATTTAAAATTGACTGTTTCTGCCTTGAATAATTCTTTAATCAGTGATTTAAATACATTATTTTTAGCCAACGAAGGTACATGTAATGTTCAATTCACCGTTTATGATCCTGTGGATAAATTGGACATACAAATGAATGCTAAAAACCTTAAGGTAAATCCAAACATACAAGTTACCCGCGAACTTGAGCGCTTACAAGTAGCGTATAAATTATCTTAATTTCTATCTAAATTTAGTTTTAAATATTCTTTGGTTTGAAGGATATTTATTGCTTTTTGCAAGATTTCATTGCGACTATTATAGATTTCATAAAACTCAGAGTAGTCCCAAAGGTTTTGGGCAATTTCAGCTTTTAAACGAGTTTGAATTAATTTTTTACTAAGTTCAAATTCTTCTGCATTAAATTTTAAATCTGCTTTTTCCTTTTCTACGTGTGCTAAAAAGGCATCCATAAATGCTTGGTCTGCTTTAAAATTCTTTTTAAATGTCACGAAATCTGGATATTTACTCTTTAAATTAGTGCGTTGGCTATTCACGTAATTCAGTCCGAAATTATTAAACATTCCGCTTCTATTGAGGGAGGAAAAATAATCTGTAATATCGGAAGTGTCCAGGGGCACAAAGAAATCCGGTACGATACCTCCTCCTGAATAGACATCTCTTTTGGTAATCATTGTTTTGAATTTTAATGAATCCGGTAGTTTGATTGAATCTGCATGCATCAATTCCCCACTCAAATAACGTTGCGCAATATCCTTTTTATATCTTTCTGCATCGTCATACGGTTTTTGGATAAAACGACCCGTTGGCGTATAGTATCGGGCAATTGTCAATCTGATTTCTGATCCATCAATTAAATCAATGGGGCGTTGAACCAATCCTTTTCCAAACGTTCTTCTTCCCACAATGGATCCTCTGTCCCAGTCTTGTATTGCGCCCGAAACAATTTCACTAGCAGAAGCCGAAAACTCATCCACAAGAACAACCAATTCGCCTTTTTCAAACATTCCATTTTTACTTGCCCTTAGCTCAGATTTCGGTTGCATTCTTCCTTCTGAATACACAATTAATTTATTGCCAGATAAAAATTCATCCGCCAATTCTTGCGCTACATTTAAAAGTCCGCCACCATTGTCTTGTAGATCCAAAATCAATTGTTTCATACCTTTTTGCTTAAGGGTGGTAAGCGCATTAGTCATTTCCTCCATGGTGCTTCGAGAAAAACTATTTAGTTTTATATAACCAATTTTATCATCAATCATATAATAAGAATCAACCGAAAAAATCGGAATTTTATCTCGCGTAATAGTGAAATCTAACAACTCATTAGTTCCTTTTCGTTTTACTGTTACCTTAACCTTAGTGTCTTTTACACCCATCAGTTTTTTCCGAACATCACTATTTTTTAATCCAATTCCGGCAACAAGTTCTCCATCAACATGTATTAATTGATCACCTGCTTGAACTCCAATTTTCTCTGAAGGGCCACCTGGAATTGTATTAACAAACATGATGGTATCTTTCACGATTTGAAAACGAACACCAATTCCAACAAAGCTTCCGTCAATTTGTGATTGAGCATCAGCAGCTTCCTCTTTGGAAATGTAGGTGGAATGCGGATCTAATTTTTCGAGCAATCCAATTATTGCATCTTCTGTCAGTTTTTCAGTTTCAACAGGATCAACATACATATTTTGAATACTCGTAATAACTCGATCAAATTTCTGAGAAGTACCGACTCTGCTATTTCCCTTTTGTGCCCAAATAATTGATGTCGAGGTAATTAAGAAACCTATAAAAAAAGTGTATGTGCGCATATTAAAGTTGTAAATGATAAGTAGAACGATTAATTTTTTAAACAGTACAAAAATCATCCCTAAATTATCAAAAACTGCTGAATTAGAAATTTTTTAAGATAAGTTTGTTTCGATGTATTTCAATTATTCCTTTATTTTCTAACTGTTTCAGTAATCTAGAAATAACAACTCTAGAGGAATGTAAATCGTCGGCAATTTGTTGATGGGTGTGATTTAACTCTACCGTTCCCAATAACTTAGCTTGGTCTGTTAGGTATTTTAAAAGTCGCTCGTCCAAACGCATAAATGCCATGGCATCAATTGTTTCCATTAATTCTGTAAGCCTTGTATGGTAATTTTGCAAAATATATTCGCGCCAGCTTTTATATTTATCCATCCATTCTTCCATCTTAGCTACCGGAAACATCATAAGTAGTGATGGCTCCATCGATGTCGCTTTTATGTGACTATCTATCTTGTGAACACAGCATTGGAGAGTCATCGCACAGGTGTCGCCACCTTCAATATAGTATAATAGTAGTTCGTTTCCCTCATCATTTTCTCGAGAAACTTTTATTGATCCGGAAAGTACAATGGGAATCATTTTAAGTTCATCCCCAACGTGCATAATTATTTCATCCGTTGTAGTTTCTCTAATCCTACCCACTTCACCCATCTCAACAATAAGTTCAGGTTCTAGTAGATAGCCAATAGCATCATGAATGAGTTTTTGCTTG
>CAIUSK010000335.1 GCA_903901805.1 uncultured Flavobacteriales bacterium | reverse complement strand
CCCAGTCAGTAAGCGTATCTAATTGTTTTCTTGTGTAAACGGCACATTGTTCAGCATTGATAGCTATAATCGCTTCTGCTTCATCAAAAATGGCAAACCCTTGACCTTTAGCAACCGAAGTTAAGTCAACGAATTCCATTCCGAAACGAATATCTGGTTTATCAGAACCGTATTTTTCACTTGCTTCAGCATATGTCATACGCGGGAAAGCTCCTTCGAACTCAATTCCACGAACCGTTTTGAATAAATGCTTGATCAAACCTTCAAACATTTGTAAAATATCTTCTTGTTCCACAAATGCCATTTCGCAATCAATCTGTGTAAATTCAGGTTGACGATCCGCTCTCAAATCTTCGTCACGGAAACATTTTACAATTTGGTAATAACGGTCAAAACCTGATACCATCAACAATTGTTTGAATGTTTGAGGCGATTGAGGAAGCGCATAAAATTGACCTTCGTTCATTCTTGATGGAACAACGAAATCTCTCGCTCCTTCAGGAGTTGACTTAATTAAATATGGTGTCTCAACATCCAAGAAATCTTGTGCATCTAAATATTTACGTGTCTCTAAAGCAACACGGTTACGCAATCTCAATTTCTCTTGAACAGGATTACGACGTAAATCTAAATATCTATATTGTGCTCTCAATTCTTCCCCACCATCTGTGTTATCTTCGATTGTGAAAGGAGGTAATTTTGCAGCATTTAAAACTGTTAATTCACTTACAATAATCTCAATTTCTCCTGTTGGAATTTGCTTATTTTTACTTGAACGTTCAACTACAGTTCCAGTAACTTGAATTACAAATTCACGTCCCAATTTATTCGCTTTATCAGCCATTTCTGCATCATCTTCAGCATTGAAAGCCAATTGAGTAATTCCATAACGATCACGTAAATCGATGAAAGTCATTCCTCCTAAATCACGAGAACGTTGCATCCAACCAGCTAAAGTTACTGTTGTACCAACATGAGAAAGGCGTAATTCGCCACAAGTATGAGATCTATACATTTTTTTAAATATTGTGGGGCAAAGGTAATAAAATTGTGAGGACACAGATAAATTACACTTACATAAATCCTGTGTGAAATGTAATATTATCAAATTTAACCACGGAGTTCGACAGAGTAAAAGCACAGAGTATCACTGAGTTTTCTTGGAAATACTCAAAAAACTCAGTGAAACACTGTGAAAACTCTTTTTTCCTCTGTGGTTAAACTCTCATTTCGTTATCTCCATTTTCTTCAACACCTGAAAAACGATGTCTTTACGAGCAGTTGAAAATTTCATGTTATTAGCATCCGTTGTTTGAATACAGTTAACGAAATAATAGACTTTTTTCTTCATTTCAATATATCCAACGTACCAACCAATGTTGTTTCCTGCTTCTGTTCCCCATCCTGTTTTTCCTCTTAAAACATAATCGCTTACCGTTTGGTCGATCATGATTTTTTTGGTGGTATTCATAGCAGCAGGAGAAAATGGAAGTTTATTATCGTGTAATTTTCTTAAAAAATCCAATTGTTGTTCCGGTGTAATTTTTAATCCACCTGTTGTCCAGAATGCATCAATTCCACCTGTTGTATCAGCATTTCCGTAGCTTACTTTATCCAACCAACTTTTCATTTTTTCACCCCCCACTTTTTTCGCTAATTCTTGGTAATACCAAACAGTCGAATTAGTAAAAGCAGCAGCTAAATCTTGGTCTTTATTCCATTCCTTGTTATTTCGTGAAACACCATCCCAAGTGAAAACGGTATGTTCATCTTTCACAACACCAGTTTCTAATCCAACTAGCGAATTAAAAATTTTAAATGTTGAAGCGGGAGTAAAAGCTATTTTGGTTTGTTCTTCAATTAT
>CAIUSK010000334.1 GCA_903901805.1 uncultured Flavobacteriales bacterium | reverse complement strand
TGGTTTTAGTGGGCTAATGGTGATGCGTCATTTGGTTGACGGTGGTGACTCTGATTTGACCATTTCCGTATTTGAAAAACAGCACGAACCGGGTCGTGGCATTGCCTATTCCCCGCAATCAGAAAAGGTTTTACTCAATGTAGTTGCGGCTAAAATGAGTGCTTTTCCTGATAAACCCAACCACTTTGTACAATGGTTATCAAAGCAACCTCAATTTTTGAATGATGATTTAGAATTATTAGCGAACTCTTATATATCACGTTCCTTATTTGGGGATTATTTGCAAGAATTATGGGATGAAACAGTAAGACTTGCCACAACTAAAAAAATTCAAATCGAACGATTTAATTCCGAGGTTATAGACTTAACTTTATTGGCAGATTCAGTGATTATTCATACTGAAAAAAACACTTACAAAGCAGAGAAAATAATTCTTGCCACAGGAAATCAACTACCTGGAAATCCTAAAACGATAACAAGAAATTTCATTCAATCCGATCGGTATTTTCAAAATCCGTGGAATTATTCACTCAATCAAGTGGATCCTAAAAAACCCATTTTTATTTTAGGAAATGGATTAACAATGGTGGATACCGTTATGCAATTTAGGGAACAACAGTTAACTAATCAGATTATTTCTTTATCGCCCCATGGGTTTCATATCTTGCCGCATCGAAATTTCTCTTATACCCTACCCGATTGGATTTCAGAATTACCCCCATCGCCCACTTTATTGCAATTAGTAACGGCGATTAACAAACAATTCAAAGCCCTTCATAAACACGGAATTTCCGCTGAACCATTAATTGATTCACTTCGTCCCCATACCCAGCGTTTTTGGAGAGGATTTAGTTATTCGGAAAAAGTCAGATTTATGCGAAATTTCAGGCATTTGTGGGGATTAGCCAGACATAGATTGCCATTTGTTACTTATGACATCATTCAAAAAGAACGAATAAATGGTTCATTGTCCATTATATCAGGAAATATCATTTCGGCTCAACCGGCTGAGAATGGAATTGAAATAATCTATTTTGATAAATCAATAAAAAGTAACCAAACGATATTAGCTGAGGTTTTAATTAATTGTACCGGTCCAGAATCTGATATCAGCAAAACAAACGCAGCATTATTGCAGAATTGTTTCTCAAAAGGTTATATCCAACAAGATGAATTAAAACTGGGAATTTCCACAAATATTGATACTTTTCAAACGATCCATTCAACGGGTAATGAAAATAAACAATTATTCGCTTTGGGTAGTCTGTTGCGAGGGGAATTATGGGAAAGTACCGCCGTTAATGAAATAAGACTCCAAGCTAAAAATCTTGCAGCTGCAATCCTCAGAAAATAAATAGTTCTAATACTATTTTTCTATCTTTGCACCTATTCTATTTTAATGATTTCTTTATGGCAAAAGCAGCAAGAGAGGAAAATTCCTCAACGATTGATTTCGATACATTTAAAGCCCAAGTATTAGCTGATTTCCGATTAGCTTGCGAATCCAGAGAAACTTCCCTAATGGGTAGAAAAGAAGTCCTTACAGGAAAAGCAAAATTTGGAATTTTCGGAGATGGAAAAGAATTAGCACAAATTGCATTAGCTAAACAATTTCAAAATGGAGATTTTCGATCAGGTTATTACCGAGATCAAACTCTTATGATGGCCATTGATCAATTAACAATAGAACAATATTTCGCCGGATTGTATGCGCATACAGATGTAACTTTAGAGCCTCAATCTGCAGGTAGACAAATGGGAGGACATTTTGCAACTCGAAATTTGGATTCTTCTGGAAATTGGAAGAATTTAATGGAACAAAAAAATAGTTCGTCTGATATTTCACCAACAGCTGGACAAATGCCCCGTTTAGTTGGTTTAGCAATGGCATCAAAAGTATATCGAAATAATACGGAATTAGGATCAAACCAAGGGTTTAACAAATTCACTCAAGGTGGAAATGAAGTAGTTTTTGGTACAATTGGAGATGCTTCAACTTCCGAAGGTCCATTTTGGGAATCTATAAATGCGATTGGTGTTCTACAAGTTCCTGTGGTAATGTCTATTTGGGATGATGGGTATGGTATTTCTGTTCCTCGAGAATTTCAAACCACCAAAGGAAGTATTTCTGAAGCGCTTTCAGGAATGCAACGTACATCAGATAAACCTGGATTTGAGATCCTGGTAACTAAAGGGTGGAATTATGTAGACCTTTGTGAAACATATGAAAAAGCTACGAAAATTGCAAGAGAAGAACATGTACCAGTTTTGGTTCACGTTCAAGAAGTAAATCAGCCTCAGGGACATTCGACTTCTGGATCCCATGAACGCTACAAATCTGAAGAGCGCCTGCAATGGGAAATTGACTTTGATTGCAACCATAAATTCAGAGAATTCATCTTAAACTTTTCAAGTAAAGGGCTTATTATTGCCACCGAAGAAGAATTAAATACCATTCAGTCCGAGGCTAAAAACAAAGTCCGAGATGCAAAGAATAAGGCTTGGAAGGATTTTTCGGAAGATATTAAAAAGGATCAAATGGAAGCTGTTACCTTATTAAAACAAGTAGCTGAACAGTCTAAAAACCGTGTTTTCATTGAAAAAGAAATTGAAGCGTTAGAAAAAGCATTTGAACCTGTCCGAAAAGATATTTTAACTGTGGCTCGAAAATGTTTGCGTCTTGCCGTAAACGACAACAATGGAACACAGAAATTATTAGCTAATTGGATTGAAAATCAATTCTCCATAAATTTTAGTCGGTACAGCTCATACCTACATTCTGAATCTGAACATGCAGCATTAAAAGTATCTCCAATTCCGGCTATCTATGACGAAACGTCAACTTTGGAAGATGGAAGAATCATTTTACGTGAAAACTATCGGAAAATATTAGCTGAACGACCTGAAGTACTCGTTTTTGGTGAAGATGTTGGAGGTATTGGTGGAGTAAATCAAACATTGGAAGGACTTCAAACTCAATTTGGAATCAATCGTGTTTTTGATACGGGAATCCGCGAATGCACAATAATCGGCCAAGGTATCGGTATGGCAATGAGAGGATTACGCCCAATTGCTGAGATTCAATATTTAGATTACTTGCTTTATGCGATCCAAGTTATGTCAGACGATTTAGCAACCGTTCAATACAGAACAAAAGGAGGACAAAAAGCACCGCTCATTATTTCTACAAGAGGACATCGATTAGAAGGGATTTGGCATAGTGGTTCACCAATGGGAATGATTGTAAATTCCATTCGTGGAATTCATGTATGTGTTCCTAGAAATATGACCAAAGCTGCTGGATTCTATAATACTTTGCTTGCTTCTGATGAACCTGCTTTGGTAATTGAGCCCCTAAATGGATATCGTTCTAAAGAAAAAATGCCGGTTAATATTGGGGAGTTTAGAGAACCACTGGGGGTACCAGAAATTGTAAAATCAGGAAGTGATATTACATTAGTTTCCTACGGTTCTACTTTCAATTTATGTGAAACTACGGCAAAACAACTAATGGAAATAGGCATCGATGTTGAGTTAATTGATGTTCAAACACTCATTCCATTTGATATCAATCATTTAATTAAAGCGTCCATTGAGAAAACAAGTCGCTTATTAATTGTAGACGAAGACGTGAGCAGCGGAGCTACAGGATTTATGCTTGATAAAATACTTGTTGAACAAAAATCATATTATCATTTAGATGCTGCACCCGAAACAATGAGTGCTAAAGATCATCGACCAGCTTATGGTACAGATGGAGATTATTTTTCAAAACCAAGTATTGATGATATTGTTGAAAAAGTGTATGCTATGATGCATGAGGCTAATCCGGTTAAATTCCCTTCCTTTTATTAAGGTTTAATTCTTAATGATTTCCTCAAAATTGCAAGATGTAATTCGTTCTTTTTTCTTCCGCGATAGAAGTTTCAGGACCATGCCCACAATAAACAAGGGTATTTTCGGGTAATTGAAACATTATTTCATGAATAGTTCTTTTTAAGACATCTATATCTCCACCGGGTAAATCCACACGACCAAAACTTCCTTTGAATAAAACATCGCCATTGATGACAAAATTATTTAAGGCAGAGTAAAAAACTACGTGTCCCGAAGCATGCCCAGGAGTATGAAACACATCAAATTCAATATCCTCTACTTGTATTTTTTGATTATGTGACAAAAAATGAGTCGGTACTGGAGATGGTTTATAATTATCAAATCCATATACATGAGCGTACGATTCCACTGATTTTAAGGTTATTAAATCATCAGAATGAAGATAAAAAGGAATATTAAACTGAGAAAGCACAAATGAATTCCCCAAGACATGATCAATGTGTGCGTGTGTATTTAATAACGCTAAGGGTTTTAACTCGTTCTCTAAAATAAAATTTAAAAGCTCTTGCTCCTCTTCTTTAACAAAACATCCTGGATCAATAATAACACAATTTCCTGATTTTGAATAAACAATATACGTGTTTTCCTGAAAACCATTAAAGGTAAATTTCTTAACTAACATTTAACTTTTTTTTATCAAACAAATTTACTTCATAATATGTACTTTTGTAGGATAAATTTAAAGATCATGAAATATATATTCGTTTTATTGGCGTCATTAGCTCTAGGAAGTTGTGCAATTAAAATACCTTACACAAAAGAAATTAAAGAGCAATCTTCAATTGATACTGATGCCGAAATGAAAAGATTGCAATTCTTTACTTCTGGAACAATTATTCTAGAACAAGTTTTACCATCAGACAAAGAATTAAAAACAGATGGCAATGGCGTATTAATTGATGGAAGTACTAAAGTGAAAGAGAGAATAATCATTCCTACAAATACCAAATGTGTATTTGATGAATTTGGTGAAAGAGATAAAATAATGGTTCGATTTGAAGAAGGGAAAGGAAAAACCCTAACTTTTGATATTAAACCGAATGGAAAAAGATATTACTTGGATGTAAACACGAATGAGCCAGGTGGTCCAATAGTTAAATATGGCAAAAACACCTACAAATTAGACATGGTTCGAAGTAGTGGAACCTCTGTTTATTTGTTAATAAAGAAAAACACAAAGCAAGCGCGCAGTAAAGGAAGAATCGTTCCGGGTATGAAAGTTTAATCTTTTAAAATCACTAATTTCTTTAAAAACACTTGATTTTCTTGGTTCACTCGAATGAAGTAAGTACCGTTTTCAATCTCTTCTAATGAAATTTGTAATGTGTTTTGTGAGCTTTTTCCTGACTTCACTGTACTTCCACTCAAGCTTAGTAATTCCCAAGTAAATTCACCCTCGGAGGAAAGATTCAATTCAATTGATGTATTGGCAGGATTAGGAAATAAAGAAAGAAGGTTATTATCCGGAATTTCATTTAAACCAACTGTTGAAACGCACGCACATTTGTTTTTAGTTACATTCGTTTCTACCGATTGAGGAGCTGTATAATTTGCTTTTACCCAGCATTTTTGCCCAAGTTGAGTAGATGTAGCATTCTGAACACGCATGGTATACCAACCAGCATAGGGTGCTTGAAAAGTTTGCGTAAATTCACCTGTTCCAGTTGCCGAATCTAGTAAGAGGCAATTATTATCCAATAAAGAAACTCGAATTCCTAAAAGTATTTCGGACGGAAAAACAGACAATGTGATTGTTGAACCAGAATCTGCAAAAATTCGCCCAACGGTTCTACAATCTAAACTATTGTCGGGTAATCTTCCTCCTTGCTCCAAAGAATTCAAATGTCTATCACCCAAATCGTTTTCCATTTCCCATTCTTGAGTTATTGATTTAGCTGGTCGAACATAATTCGTTGTAATACCTAAAGGTGCCCAAATACTATAGCCACGACGACCTAATATAGCAGTGCCATCGCAAGGCGGAATACTGATATCCACTTTTCCACCACCATATACAGTGCGTGTTCCAGAGTTTGCTCCTGAATAATCCATTAAAACTGTTCCGTCAGACCACGAAGTTTGAACTCCCGTTAAGTTTTGCCAAACCGTCCAACTATCTGTGGCAGCGATAATCGCCTTATTTTGACGCTCAATTACCAAGGCATCAGCCGCTTGCCAGCGAACTAAATACGCACCCTCTTTAAAACGTAAATTTTGATGACACCAAATTATATTTTCAATATCACTTCTTGTTGGTAGTGTTGAATCTATTTTTGGCTCATGGTTAAATCTATTTCCTTGATAACCAATATTAAACAAATCTTCCAAGAAAATTTGAGGAGCACCATCAACAGCCATCGCTATAGCGTGAGCAGCACTATTTCGACCATCATTTGGTTCTATTTGAGTTCCCAGTGCCGAATTCCAACCAATATAATTGCCTTGACTGCTTAATTGAGGTCGAAAAGTATCATGATTATTCACAAAAGGAACTGTTCTTTGGCGATTGGTTTGTTGTGAACTAGGAATGGAACCAATGTTATAATTTCCATTTCCTTGAACCATTCCTTGCAGAGCTCCGCGTAAAGAAAAATCAAAAGTTCCTGCACGGTTTAATACTGAATTGGCCCATCCATCCATTTCCGTAATACCTCCAACCCACTCTCCCACAGCAAACATATCAGATGAACCGCTTGCCCAAGCCGCATTATTCTGTAAATTCCACAGCACATCTTCCGAAACATAAGCTGGAAAATGTTTCACCGCATCAATACGAACACCATCCCAACCCATTTGTTTTTTATACCAAATCAACCAATCACGAATCCCTATTCGCATGTAATCACTTGTCTGCTGAGGATTAAAAGTTGCATTGCTACTTAAACCAAACGAATTACTTTCATATGAAATATCTGGACCCCAAAAAGGTGAATTGATATCATTGGTACAACATGGATTATTGGCGTTTGGATAAAAATTATGCCAATTTTTTGGAAATCTTCCTTGACGTGCTAAATAATTACCAGAAGTTTCATTTTGAGCAGGAGTAGAATAACAGGCATACCTGAAATTCTTATATCTATTTGTTTGTCCATCATCGATTGCAGAAGGATCTTGTCCACCTGCACTAGAACCACCACCAGCCCCTGTGATATGATTTAGAACAATATCCTGAATAACATCGATCCCATTAGCCTTCATTACAGCCATCATACGAAGTAATTCATCCTTATCTCCTAATCGCGTTTTAACTGAATTTTTTTGCCATTTATCTCCCAAATCGTAATGATCAAAAGGTGCATACCCTACGCTATTAGTCCCAGTGTTTTTTATAGTCGGTGGAATCCAAATTGCATCAATTCCAAGATTTTTTAATCTCGGCGCCAATTCGGCTAAATAATTTGCCCAACCGTCCGGATAATTCGCATTGAAATAATCCCACCAAAATCCTTGTAATACGATTTGTCTATTTGTTGGATTGATGGACGAGCCAGGATTTGGATTTTGCAGTTGAAAATTGTAAGCTCCTGTTGTTGAATTGAATGAAATCAAATATGACCCAGCTGAAACGGGAATATTGGGTCCGTCTTGAAAACCTGTACCTGTTGGAAAAGTTGAAGCCCCCCAATTGACCGTCCATAATGCATCCTTGCGAAACTTTACTTGTTCTGCAGCTGAAAAAGTATAATTCAACGTCCAATTTAACCCATCTGTGGATGACATATTTACATCTGTAGCCCAATTACTAAATGTTCCAATAATTCCAATCGTGAAAGATTGAGTAAATGAAGTTGAGATTGAAAAAAAGAGAACAAGAACAAAGAATAGTCTACGTATCATATTCAAAGTTTAAGTTTTTATTAGAAAAGACTGATTCATCTTCTCATTTGATTTTAATTCTGTTTTTTGTCCTGCAATTTCTAAATTTAACGAGGTTTCACCTTTATTTTCAATTTGAAACCCTTCTTTAGTAATTGAGATATAAATCGGATTTTTTTTGACTAAAATCTGGAATGAATATTTTGTCCAACATTCAGGTATAACTGGATTAATTTTCAATCCATCCTCCAAAATTCTAACTCCCGCCATTCCTTCAACAATACTCATCCAAGTTCCTGCCATACTAGTGATATGCAAGCCTTCATCAGCTTCATGATTGTAATCATCAAGGTCTAAGCGAGATGTTCTTAAATAAAGTTCATACGCTTTTGATAAATTGCCAATTTTAGCAGCAATTATCACATGAACACAAGGAGATAATGATGATTCATGAACTGTTTTAGGCTCATAAAAATTAAAATTATCCTCAATCACTTGATCTTCGAAATGATCTTCAAATAAATATAATCCTTGTAAAACATCAGCTTGTTTAATAAAAATAGACCTCAAAATGCGATCCCATGACCAATGTTGGTTTATTGGTCTTTCATTCAACGATAAATCAGAAACTTCAAGTTGCTCTTTATCCATAAATCCATCCTGCTGAAGAAAGATATTTGTTCCTTCCAAAAGAGGAAAATAGGTATTATCAATGATGGTTTTCCAATGTTGTTTTTCCTCATAATTCAAAACACTGCCAAGCGTTTTTTCCAGTGAGTTATCTACCTTTAAGGAATATTCAATACACCAACGTGCGATATAATTAGTATACCAGTTGTTATTTACATTATTTTCGTACTCGTTAGGCCCTGTAACACCAAGCATTACATAAGCATTTTTGGCTTGAGAATAATTAAAACGCTGAGCCCAAAAACGAGCAATAGCAACCAAAACTGGTCGACCATATTTTTCTAAATATTCCACATCTCCAGTATGGCGGATATAATTATAAATGGCAAAAGCAATCGCACCATTTCTGTGGATTTCCTCAAATGTTATTTCCCATTCGTTATGGCATTCTTCCCCGTTCATCGTTACCATCGGATAAAGTGCCGCGCCGTTATTAAAACCGAGTTTTTGAGCGTTTTCTATTGCTTTATCTAATTGGTTGTAACGGTAAATCAACAATTGTCGGGCAACACGTGGATCGGCAGTTTTGAGGTAAAAAGGCAAACAATAGGCTTCTGTATCCCAATAGGTTGCACCACCGTATTTTTCGCCAGTGAAGCCTTTAGGTCCAATGTTCAATTTTTCGTTTTTACCCGTATATGTTTGATACAATTGAAAAATATTAAATCGAATTGCTTGTTGAGCTGCCAAATCTCCTTCTATTACAATATCTGCTTTGGACCAGATTTCCTCCCAGACCGATGTGTGATTCTTCAAAAGATAATCAAACCCATTCATGTATGCTTGACGGACATTATCTATTGACTTTGAAATAACTTCACCCTCTGAATGATTAATATTAGAAACAATCGAAACGTACTTTTTCAAGGTGTATTGATTGCCTTCTTCTAAGAAATAATCAAAACTATTTTCAACATAAAAAGCTTTAGATAAATTTTTTGGTTCAATCTCAAGCAAATCATCATTTTTCCAAAAAGAAAACCTCATAGCTGTAGATACTATAAAGTTGGTTTTTTTTGTTTTTGAACAGATAAAACCTTTTTTTACATCCACTTTATGGCTGTCTTCCTCCCAAAAGAATTCATCGTAATTCGAATCGTGATTCATTACATTTCCATCGAGATAAGGGGTAAATTTCACATTTCCTGAAAAATTTAAAGGAGTTACTATGAATCGAATTGCGGCCACCTGTTCATCATGCATCGAACAAAAGCGAAGGGATTCAACCTCTATTTCTTTTCCACTTTTAAAGCGAACCCTCATTCTACGAGAAAGAGTTCCAGATTTCATATCCAATTCACGCCGAAACGAAAGTATTTCCTGTTGGTGAATATCTAAGTATTCTCCGTCAATTTCTATATTTATTCCAATCCAATTACACGAATTTAATACTTTTGCAAAATACTCTGGGTAGCCATTTTTCCACCAACCAACACGGGTTTTATCAGGATAATAAACACCTCCCACGTAACTTCCTTGCAATGTATCTCCGGTATATTTTTCCTCGAAATTGGCGCGCTGACCAAATGAACCATTACCGATACTAAAAATACTCTCAGCTTGTTTTTGCTTAGACGGATTGAATTCTTGTTCAATTATTTTCCAATCGTGTATTTCAAATAAGTTAAGCATATTCCTCCAATCTAAATTCAGTTAAATCATTCAAATAATTCTTTATTAAGGGTTTAATTTCAGGATTCCCTACTCCAAATACATGAAACCCACCAGAAATAGCAGCTTCTATCCCACTTGAAGCGTCCTCAAACACAATACATTCGTTTGGCATAATGCACAGAGCTTCAGCACCGATTAAAAAAACTTCTGGATCAGGCTTAGGACTTTGCACTCCGTTTCCATCAACCACAACATCAAAAAAATGAGCTATTTCCAATAATTCTAATATGTAATTAGCATTTTTACTTGAGGAACCAACTCCTAGTTTAATCCCATTTGAACGAGCGTTTTCGAGCAGATTAAGAACACCTGGAAGCAAGTTTATTCTGGATAATGATTGAATAGATTCTAGGTAAAAGTCGTTTTTGCTTTGAAGTAATTCATCAAACTCCTTTTCCGAAATTGATTTTTTTCCCAAATCAAGGATTTTCTTGAGAGAATCAACTCGACTAATCCCTTTCAATAATTCGTTCTCTTTTTCCGTGAATTCAATTCCCAAATGATCTGCGGTTCTTTTCCAAGCTAAAAAATGATTGTGTTCTGTTGAAACAATTACGCCATCGAGATCAAATAATAACCCTTTAATTTTCATTTAATTCTTTTCTGTTTTTATTCGAAGTGTAAGGAAAGCTGCAAGAATCAACAAACTACCACCAATTGTGACAGCGGCAATGCGCGACCCATCTAAAACACCTTCCATCACTTTTCCAAAAAATAAAGAAGCTATTATTTCAGGTAAGACAATAAAGAAATTAAAAATACCCATATAAATACCAATTTTATTCTGCGGTAAGCAATCGGATAACATCGAGTAAGGCATTGATAATATACTAGACCAGGCAATTCCGACCATTCCCATAATTACAAAAAGAAATAGTTTAGAATCTGGACCTGTTACCACATTTATAGAAATTAGTCCAATACCACCAATCAAAAGACACATAAAGTGAGTCATTTTTTTACCGAATTTCCCAGCTAAAAAAGGCAGAAATAAAGCAAAAGCAAAGGTGATAATATTTTCAAATGAATAGGTTAAACCTGCATAATTTTGCCCCTCGGAATAAGCTGTGGATCCATTAGATCCGCCAAATATTTCTGCTGCAACGGTTGGAGTATAATAAAACCACATTAAAAACAAACCCGGCCATGTAACAAACTGAACCAATGCCAACTGCTTCATGAGTTTAGGCATGTGCGTAATAGCGAAACCGATTTCATGTAATCCAGAAAAAAGTCCTTTTTTCTCCTTTTTCTGTTGCTCCAATTCAGCATCAGTCGGAGGGTATTCTTTTGTTGTTAAAATCGTGTAAAGTACTGCCAGGAAAAAAGCAACACCACCAATATAAAAACTCCATTTCACATTCTCTGCTACTTGTCCAGTTGATGCTGTTGAGTTAACATCAAACCAATTTGTAAAAACCCAAGGAAGCGCGCTAGCAATTGTGGCTCCTATACCAATAAAAAAACTTTGCATGGAGAAACCCAATGTTCGTTGTTTTACAGGCAGTTTATCTGCAACAAATGCCCGAAAAGGCTCCATACTAATATTAATAGAAGAATCCATTATCCACAGTAATCCTGCAGCCATCCATAGTGTTGAAGAATTTGGCATTAAAAACAAACAGAAAGAACTAAGTATTGCACCGATTAAAAAATATGGCCTTCTTCTCCCCCATGTTGGATGCCATGTTCGATCGCTTAAGTATCCAATAATTGGCTGAACCAATAAACCAGTTAACGGAGCAGCTAACCATAAACCTGGAATTTCTTCCGGTTTTGCACCTAGATTCTCGTAGATTGAACTCATGTTGGCCATTTGGAGTCCCCATCCAAACTGAATTCCCATAAATCCAAAACTCATGTTCCAGATTTGCCAAAAGGATAATGTAGGTTTTGTTTGCTGCATGAAAATAAATAATTAATTGGAGTAAACTCGGTATTCCCAAGGTTTCAATGATTCGGTCATTCCGTTGGTTAACTTCACTTTTTTACATGAAAACAACTCCTTGTATTTTCCGCCAAAGTTCGGTGTGTTAATCACGATTTTCGATTCTTTTTCTGAAAGATTTATCACACAGATTACTTTTTTCTTACCCAATGAACGTTGATAAACAAGTATGGGCGAATTTTTATCTTGGCTACTTAAAAATGTGAGATCTCCTCCATTTTTCCCTGATTTCATGGCAGGATGTTTCTTCTTTAAATGCAATAGCTTTGTATAAAAATCGACCAAATCCATTTTATCCCATTGAATTGAATCTTTTTCAAAAAATTTCAATCTTCTATCCAATGAAGTTTCTTGTCCATTGTATACCAAAGGCATTCCTTCAATGGTAGCAGCAAACACCGCAAAAGCAAATCGAGAATCGCCTAATCGCTCCATTTCCGTTCCATTCCATGAATTTTCATCGTGATTAGACGTGAAATGCATTCTGTATGCAGACTTTGGGTATTTATTTTTTTCGAAGTAAGTATAAATGTCTGAAACTGTTTTTTTCTTCTTTGAAATTTCATTCATTACATGGTGTAGTTCCCAGCCATAAGTCATATCAAAGGCCTTGTGTTGGTCTACACCTTCTGATTCAGCAAGAAAAAATATTTTTTTTACTTCGTCTAATTTAGCTCGCGCTTCAACCCAAAAATCCATTGGGACCCAACCGGCAACATCACACCTAAAACCATCGATATTTGCAGCGGTTAACCAATATTTCATAGAGGAAATCATTTCATTTCTCATTTCAATATTGTCATAATTTAAATCAGCCACATCCCACCAATCTGTTCCAATTGTTGGTTGCAAATTACCGGTAGAATCCAAGGTATACCAATCTTTGTGTCCTTGTTCAACCCAAATATTATCTGGTGAAGTGTGATTCGCCACCCAATCAATAATAACTTTCATTCCTAGTTTATGCGCTGCATCCACCACATTTTTAAAATCTTGAAGCGTTCCAAACTCATGATTTACTGATTTGTAATCTTTAACAGCATAATAACTTCCCAAGCTTCCTTTTCGATTTTTTAAACCAATTTCATGAATAGGCATAAACCAAATAATATCAACGCCCATTTTCTGTAATCTGGGCAAGTGTTTTTGAAAGGATTTAAACGTTCCTTCAGTGGTAAATTGACGCACATTCACCTCATAAATCGTCGCATTACTAGCCCATTTTGGAGATTCAAATTGACCAAACGAAATAGGTGCAATAGCGGCAAATAGAATAAATAGTATATACTTCATTATTAATTGAGTTGTTTATTTAGAATATAGTTTTGATGGTAAGAAACCAATCCCTGAATGGGTTTTTGAATAATTTGTCCAATTTTAATACCTAATGAGTTGGCTGCTTTTTCAACCTCTCTATCAAAAATTTGGGCAATTGAACCAACGAAATGTACAGGAACCTCTTTGTAATTTGGATAACAACAAACATGAACTTCCATAAAATTTCTCATTCCTTCCTCAACCATTACTTTAAAAAAGTTTTCCTCTCTGTGTTTTGCAATAAAGGGCATGAATGAAGCAATGTACACATTAGCATTTGGTTTTTTGTAGACATTTTCTACAATATTATCCTTCGATAAATGAAATGTTTTTTCAAAATCTTCTGCTATATGACTAGGTAATTTATGATAGAGGTATGAAGACAATAATTTTTTTCCAAAATAACTACCACTCCCTTCATCTCCTAAAATATAGCCCAAAGCTGGAACCACCTCTGAAACAGTTTCACCATCAAAATAACATGAGTTAGAACCCGTACCAATAATACAAGAAATAGCAGGCGAACCTTGATAAGTGGAATATGCACATGCCGTTAAATCATGTTCAACGATTATTTCAGCAGAATGAAAAACACGACTTAGTCCAGCGTGAACAATTTTATTTAACTCAACACTAGAACAACCAGCACCATAAAAATAAATTGACTTTATTGATTCAGCCACTGCAACTAAATCTAAATTCTCTTTTATTTCTGACTCAATTATTTCAGCAGTATGAAAATATGGATTAAACCCTATGGTAGAAAAAAAACTTTGGTTACTTTTACCATCAATTAAGACCCAATCACTTTTGGTTGAACCACTTTCAATTATGAATATCATATTTAAATCTTCTTGTTTTAATTACTTCGTGTCAATTTAACACTTTCAAATATACAAATAACTCTGAAACTGTGAAAAAAGAACTAAAAAAAGTCGTGCAAAATGAACTAAATCCGAATGTTTCTGTCGATTGTGTGATATTCGGGTTTGATTTAGAAAGACTAACTGTTCTTTTAATTGACCGAGGTGGAAATACAAAAAACATTGGTCCAAGATTGGCTTTACCTGGAAATTTAATTTACAATAACGAAAATATAGATCAAGCGGCTAACCGCGTATTGGAGGAACTTACCGGATTGAAAGATATTTATTTGGAACAAGTGGGTGCTTTTGGTGATCCCAATCGAATTCGAAAGGACGCTGACCGTGAGTGGCTTCAGTCGATTAGAGCGGAACCTGAAGCTAGGGTTATTACTGTGGCATATTATACTTTAGTGAAAATGCCTGATTATGCGCCACAAGCATCTTCTTTCGCAAAAACTGCTGGATGGGCCTCGGTAAACCAAATTAATGAATTAGCATTTGATCATTTTGAAATTCTTCAAGCAGCTAAAGAAAAATTGAAACAAAAAATTAAAATCCAACCCATAGGATTTAATTTACTGCCTGAAAAATTCACCTTAAGTCAATTACATCGGTTATATGAATCAATTCTGGAAAAACCATTAGATAAGCGAAACTTCAGGCGTAAAATTCAGAAATTGGACATTGTAACTTCTTTGAAAGAAAAACAACGAGGTGTACCTCACAAACCTTCACAATTATTTGAATTTAACGAAGTTAGGTACCAAGAACTAACCCAAAATGGATTTGATAATTTCGGATTTTAATTCTGCCTATTTATTTTTTAAATGTTAACAGTGTTTTTTCAATAATTGAAACACATTGCATTAATTCATCTTCAGTCATAACCAAAGGTGGAGCAAAGCGGATTATATTTCCATGCGTAGGTTTTGCCAATAAACCATTTTCTTTCAATGCCATACAAATATCCCACGCAGTAGAACTATCTTCGGTATCATTTATTACAATCGCATTCAATAAACCCTTACCCCTAACAAGTGTAATAAGGTCGCATTCCGATTTGATTCGATTCATTTCATCTCTGAAAATAACGCCTAATCTACGTGCGTTTTTCATTAATTTTTCATCAACCACAACTTCCAAAGATTCGATTGCAACCTTTGCTGCTATTGGATTTCCACCAAAAGTTGAACCATGTTGACCAGGCTTAATTACATGCATTATTTCATCATCGGCTAAGACTGCCGAAACTGGATACACCCCTCCTGAAAGAGCTTTACCCAAAACTAAAATATCCGGTTTACTATACGTTTCTTGCTTTTCACATTTGGACTCACACGTACAATTCCCACAAGAAGCCAAAATACTTCCGGTTCTTGCGATACCTGTTTGCACTTCATCACAAATTAACAAGGCATTATACTGAGAACACAATCTTCTTGATTCAGCAATGAAATTTTCATTTGGAGTATACACTCCGGCCTCACCTTGAATAGGTTCAACCAGAAAGCCTGCTACATTTTCTTCTTTTAAAGCTTTTTCCAAGGCTTCAAGATCATTATATGGTATTTGAATAAAACCAGCTGGATACGGTCCAAAATTTTGATACGAACTAGGGTCGCTTGAAAAGGAAACTATGGTTGTAGTTCGCCCATGAAAATTACCTTCGCACACAATTATTTTCGCTTGATTTTCGGCAATTCCTTTTACTTCATATCCCCATTTACGACATAGTTTAATAGCGGTTTCAACGGCTTCTGCACCTGTATTCATTGGTAAAACCTTATCAAAACCAAAAAATTCTGCAATATATTTTTCGTACAGACCTAGTGAATCATTATAAAATGCACGTGATGTTAGCGTTAACGTTTGTGCTTGATCAATTAAAGCTTGAATAATTCTAGGGTGGCAATGACCTTGATTTACAGCAGAATAAGCAGAAAGAAAATCAAAATATTTCTTCCCTTCCACATCCCATAAGTACACCCCTTCACCTTTAGTCAATACTACTGGCAACGGATGGTAATTATGCGCTCCGTATTTTTCCTCTAAACCAATTAATTCTGTTGATCCTAACATAGCCACCTCTTGTTCCATCATTTTAATTACTTTTTAACTTGGTAAATCCCGTTTGTATATACCAATTGAGTACTCGATTTTGTTGCTGTTTCAGTTGCTTTGCAATCTCCAGAAACAAGTTTATTTATTGTTTTAACTTCCTTGTAGTTAACCTTTATATCAAAAAAATCATTTGATGAAGTTGATTCCAAAATAAAAACACCACGTTTCTCGTTGAACTCACCAGCGCAATTCGTATCCCAATCTCCAGTCGATAAATACGATGTGAAATCTTTTAAAACTGGAACTAATTTACCCTTCTCTTGTACAAATAAGGTTATTTTTTCTTCTTCGTATGGATTAACTCTGCTTAATCCAGAATAGGTAATTCTCAATCCAAATGCTCGAACAGTTGATTTTAACATATACGGAGCAAAATCAAAATTCAATCCAGTTAATCGAATTGCATCTGATTCAATATTTGGAATTACATAACGATTTGTAATGATCTTATCTGAAACATTGTACAAAATAACATGGCATTTGTACGTAAAATGTCCTTCTTCTGAATTATCCAACCCACCCATCTTTTCAAGAATAGCAAAAGCCATCATTTCCGGAATATACCTCATTGGCTTTTCAATGGAAAGTTCAAAGTCTACTTTTTCCGAATTGATTTGAAGTTGTTGAATCACATTTTTCATATCAGCCGAAACCGATTCCTGAGAAAACACTGTTGAAAAAATCAACATCATTAAAAAACTTAAACAGACTGTTCCTTTCTTCATAATTTATTTTTTAATTATTGTAGCAAAATCTTTTGCGAAATACGTTAATATTCCATCGGCTCCTGCCCTTCTTATACTTAATAACGTTTCCATTACCGCACGATCATAATCCAACCATCCATTTTGGGCTGCAGCATGAATCATAGCACATTCGCCACTTACGTTGTATGCTGTAATGGGAATACTAAAATTCTCCCGTAAAACATGTATAATATCCAAGTAACACAATGCAGGTTTTACCATTAGAAAATCGGCTCCTTCCTCAAAATCTAATTGCGCTTCCAACAGGGCTTCTCTTTTATTTGCCGGATTCATTTGATACGTTTTTTTATCCCCTGACTTTGGTGCTGAATTTAGCGCATCTCTGAATGGACCATAAAAAGCACTTGCATATTTGGCCGTATAAGACATAATACTCGTATCGGAATAACCTTGAGCATCCAATGCTTCGCGTATCACACCCACTCTACCATCCATCATGTCAGATGGCCCGATAATGTCTACTCCTGCCTGAGCTTGAGCCAAGGACATTTCAACTAAAATAGGTAACGTTTCATCGTTGAGAATTTTTCCGTTTTCAACCAATCCATCATGTCCATCGGAGGAATAGGGATCCATGGCAACATCACTCATGATGCAAATTTCAGGAAATGTTTCTTTTAGCTTACGAATAGCATTCAAATAAAAATTATCCGAAGCATAGCTGTAAGTTGCCGTTTTATCTTTTAATTTTTCATCAACAGCGGGAAAAATATCATAGGTTGTGATACCTAATTTTAAACACGATTCAATTTCAGAAATTAATTGATCAATTGACCAACGGAAATTATTGGGTAAAGAAGAAACTTCTTCCTTTATTCCAACACCATCCTTTAAAAAAATGGGATAAATCAAGTGCTGCACACCCAATTGTGTTTCCTCCACCATATTTCTAATGGCCGCAGATTTTCTATTTCTTCTTGGTCGAATATTCATTGCTTACATTAACATCCCACCACACACATGAATCGTTTGACCCGTAACATATGCAGACATATCAGAAGCAAGAAAAACAGTTACGTTAGCCACATCCAAAGGTGTTCCGCCACGTTTCAAAGGAATTGCATTTCGCCATTCCTGTACCACTTTTTGATCCAATACTTCTGTCATTTCTGTTTCAATAAAACCGGGAGCTATAGCGTTACAACGAATATTTCGTGAACCTAATTCGGCAGCAATCGATTTTGTGAAACCAATTAACCCTGCTTTTGACGCAGCATAATTCGATTGTCCAGCATTTCCTTTCACACCAACAACTGATGACATATTTATAATTGAACCAGAACGTGCTTTCAACATCGGTTTTTGAACTGCTTTTGTTAAATTAAACGCAGACTTCAAATTCGTGTTAATTACTTCATCCCATTGTTCTTCAGTCATACGCATTAGCAAGGTATCTCTCGTAATTCCAGCATTATTGACTAACACATCAATCGTTCCGAATTCAGCAACCACATCATCCACCAATTTTTGAGCATCATCAAATTTAGAAGCATCGGATTTATAGCCTTTAGCTGTTCCTCCATGCTGGGTTAATTCAGCTTCTAGCGCGCGCGCTTTTTCATCGGATGACACGTAAGTAAAAACAACTTTAGCTCCTTGATGAACGCACTCTTCAGCAATTGCTTTCCCAATTCCGCGTGAGGCTCCTGTGATTAAAACCACTTTATTTTCCAATAATTTCATGAGTCAATTTTTGATAACTAAACAAAGGTAAGAAAAACTTAGAATCTAATTCTATGAAACAAAAAATGCTGCCAAAGTTTGACAGCATTGATACAACAAAAATTGTCAATCATTAATAGGTAATAATTGAGACAACATGCTAGTTATTTAATATATCTGTTGAATTTACTGAACTAAAATCAGCCTCATCTCCGCTTAATGAGAATGGAGGATAAACATCCGTCATATACCCCATATAAATAGAAATTCTATACTGCCAACGAAGCAATCCAACCATGTAATTATGCATGCCTTTTGGATATTTTCCAGTAATTAATACTGCCCAAAAAGCAATTAAACGAACAAAAGAAGCTCCAATCAACAAAAAGAATAAGCAAAATACATGAGGAATCAGAACATATAAAAATCCGAAAATCGCCCTTAAAAGCACCGTGCCTCTGTTTGATTTCTCTGGTCTTTCAATTGCTATCAAAATGTTTGAATCAGTTGCTGATAAACCAAATGCCGGATAACCGTCACTTAAGTTTTGTAATCTAACATTTACTCTTAATGCCCAACGTTGCAAATTCAATTGATAGTTGAACATACTTTCAGGAAATCGACCCGTTATCAAAATAGCCCAAAATGTAACAAAGTTCAATATACTTGACCACAATAAAAGAAAGATTAAAATAAAAGCATGCGGTAAGGCAATGTAAAATCCTCCGAAAAAAGTTCTAAGCAATAATTCTCCACGAGAATAAGTTTCTTGATGTCTTACGCCATAATTCATTATTATATCATTTAAAGTTAATAGCACGAATATACTTGAAAATCAAAAGGATATGTAAACCCAATTTTTATTCTTATAAACAAAAGTAATGTTAACAACTAGTTGTTTTATTAAATGAATTGGATTTATGGATGTTATAAATTAATCAGAACTAATCAAATTAAAAATTTGCTCACAAGCAAAACGATCTGCCCTAAATTCATGCCTTGCCAGGGAGTAATACCTTTCTCGTTCAGTTAACTTAACTTTCACAAAATCATTCAATTGTGTTTCAATTAAATTTTCAGTAAGTGGTCTTTTGATTTTTGATTCTAGTAAACGTTGAACAATAAATTCCGGTTCTAGTTTCAAATAAACGGTTGTTCCTATATTATTTAATCGATCCATGTTATCGAAAAAGCAGGGTAAACCTCCGCCAACTGATACAACAACATTTTCTAAAGATGCGATTTCGTTCAGTATTTCTTTTTCTTGTTCACGAAAAAAATCTTCTCCAAATTGTTTAAAAATTTCGGGAATAGACAAACCTATTTTTTTTTCGATCTGTTTATCTGTATCAAAAAAATGCCAACCCATTTGTTTGGCTAATTTCTTACCAATAGAGGTTTTTCCAACCCCCATAAAACCAAGTAATATTATTGGTTTATTTCTGTTCAAAGCTTATTGTTTCCAACCGTTATAGCCACCAATTAGGTCGTATACTTCTTTGAAACCCCACTCTTTAAGTAATTCAGCTGCATTTTCACTTCTTCCACCTGCAGCACAGTAAACTAAAACAGGTTTATTTTTATCCAACTTCTTTATTTGTTTTTCAAATGAATCTCCATTATAATCGATGTTTTTTGCACCTGCAATAAATCCATTTGAAAATTCACGAGATGTTCTAACATCAATCAATTGGACTCCAGATTTCTTCATCAATTTAGAAAACTCAGCTTTTTCAACCTTTTTATTGATTACTTGTCCATAGACATTATTTGATGATGAAGAACAAGCTGCAATAAAAGTCAGCGTTGCAAGAAAAAATAACGTTTTCATACACTTTGAGTTAAAATGGTTTAAGCAACAAATATAGACAACTCACTTAAATTGAAATGTAACTTTTGTTTCATTCAAGATTAATTTCCAAGAAATCAGTTACCGAGATTGGCCAATTAGAAACAGTTGTTTCACGCACTAATTGAATCGTTTGAAAGCCAATTTGCTGGGCTGCTTCCAATTCTTCAACAATATCAGATAAAAACAAAATTGAATGTGGCTCCAAATTAATTATTGAAGCAATCTTACGGTATGTTTCTGATTCTTTCTTTGATCCAGTATTGGTATCGAAATTAAACGAAAAATATTTGTTTAAATCGCCGGTTTCACTGTATCCAAATAATAAACGCTGCGCATCAATTGACCCGGAAGAAAAAACTCCCATGCGAATGCCATTATTTTTCCAATCCATTAACCTACTTGGTACGTCTTCAAAAACATGTCCTTTGATTTCGCTTGTTTTATAGGCTGTTTCCCACAAAATACCTTGAACCGTTTTGAGGGGAGTTACTTTGCGATCTTCCTTGCTCCATTGAAGTAAATACGTGATAATTTCATCAACTGAAATACCTTCCTTTCCCTCTTCTTGCAAAACAATCTCCCGCACTTGATCAAATGCTAACTTGACTTGTTTTACATTTTTTAATTTTGCTAATAACTGAATGTTTTTTTGAAAATAAGGGAATAATACTTCATATACAAATGAAACTGATGTTGTCGTCCCCTCAATATCCATCAACACAAATTTAACATCTTTCATTTCGGTGTAACTTTAAAGTCCAAATAATTTAGTTCAATTTTTGACTCTGTATAATGAGGAACCCATCCACTCATGTCGATAAAAATTCGAATTGCTTTTACAAATGGATTTTTTTCACCGGCATCAAACCAATGTTTACTTCCAGCTGGAACACTAATTAAATCTCCACGCTCACAGAGTAAATTAAAAACCGATTCTGTTTCCAGATTAAACCAAAACAACCCACTTCCATCCACAAAAAATCGTATCTCATCTTCAGTATGGATATGTTCGGCTAAAAACTTAGCGCGAAGGGCTGAATAATTGTCCGTCAGTGAATTAATCGAAATAACATCAGCGGTTTCATATCCACCATTATTCATGAAGGGTTGAAGGTCTTTTTCGTAAGCATTCAGAATATCCTCTGTCGTTGCTTGATCGTTAAATTCTATTTCGCAAGACCATTGATCGAAAAAAATACCTCGTTGATTTAAAAAATCTTTGATTTCAGAATAACCAGTAATTTGAACACCTTGATCAGGGATAGAAAGTAAAGCCATGGTGCAAAAATAGAGTTTTATTTTAAATTCAATCTTGTGAAATATAAAACTTATGAAAGAGCATCTGATTAAAATGAAAACTTTTACTCTTGATGAGCATCATCCAATAAATCAAGTATTGTTTTAACCGGACTAAATGTTTCCGATGGAATTTCCACAAAAATGGTATTCCAAAAAGCCATTGACCCATTCCACAAACCAGGCTTTTCAATAAATTTAATATTTTTTCCCTCGTGTTTTTTATTCACAACAAAGTAGCTTTGCTCATCGCTATACAAGGACAAATCATATTTTTCACCAGTTAAATCCATTACAGAAGCTACAATCATTACTGGGTTGAAATGTGTACTTTGCTCTAAAATTTGTTGTTGTTCTATATCTAAAGAAATTTCGGCTTTTTCTACTATTTGCTTAGAAACAACTCCATTTTTTTCAATCCAAAAAGGACCACCACCTGGTTGGCCACTATTTTTAACCATTCCACACACGCGAAAAGGCCTATTTAAAAAATCCTTTATTTGTTCAGAATTAGTAAGGCTCCTGAGATACTCCTCTGTACTAAATTGATAGCGCTCATTAAGCTCTAACAACTGATTCATATCTGGATTAGTATAAATCTCAGTTATTTGATTTTTAACAACTTGTGCCAACTCAATTAAATCATTCCATAAAGTGGTTGATTGGTTACTTTTATTCAAATGTTGAACATTATCAATATTTTTAATTAAAATATATTCTGATTGTAATTCATTTAAATTTTGAAGTAAAGCACCATGTCCAGCAGGTTTTCGCAAGGGGATTGATTCATGATTTAAAACTAAATCAAGATTTTCATCAAACACAAAAGAATCTGTTTCCGGACGTTGTTCAGAAAAACTAAGTGAGTAATTATCCTCATTCAACAAACTCTCAAGGGATGTTTCAATGATTTGTTGGAAATCTTTTTGAATCGTAAAATGAAAAGAAAGTTGTTTTGCGTTAATCCTTTTTCCTTGAATCAACTGATCTTGAAAAGCGGTAGAAATAACTGATTCTGAACGATGAAAAGGTATCATTCCTTTAGGTAAATTACTGAAATTCAAACCATTTTCAAATAATATATGTTCTAATAATTCACCTAAGTTTTCAGTATCACCTAAAGTCACATTCTTGAATTTTTCATGCAGTAATTCATGAAATACAAACTCTTCCAACCGGAGAACAAATTTTTCCAAATCTGCTGAAATCAACTTATTATCATGAAGATAATCATGCAACGATTGAAACATACGCGATCCAGAGCCTGATGCAGGAATAAACCAACTGATTGAAGTATCGAATATTTTTTCAGTCGATAATACAGGCAATGCGGTAATTCCATCTCCTAGCGTACAAGGCTTTATCAAACGAATCTGTTGATTTCCAGAAGCTATTTTTTGTCGTTGAATTGAACTTGTTTCCTTTGAAAAATCTATCATGCTAGAAATACATTATTTTTGTGTCATGCTTTTGCCCATCGAAATTATTAAATATTTTGTTC